>JANTFX010000013.1 GCA_024763215.1 Candidatus Krumholzibacteriia bacterium
GTGATCGGTAAAGGGGATGTCGTTGACCCCGAGCCGGATCACCGAGATACCCACGCCGGCGGACTCGCCGCCGAACAGGCTCCACTTTACGGGCTGGGTGAAGGCGGCGAAATCACGGTTGATGAGGTCGCCGAACCTCTCGGCGTGCATGACCAGGATCTGGCGTTCCTGCAAATGGCTGAGCCCGGCGGGATTCCAGAACGTCGCCGAGGGGTCGTCGGCCACGGCGGTGAACGCGCCTCCCATGGCCAGCGCCCGCGCGCCCCCCCCATTCTCCATGAAGGAGCCCGCGTACTTGGTGGCCGAGGCGCGCCCCGCGCCCAGCATCAGAACGAGCATCAGGGCCATGATCGAAACGAAGCGCAGGTCCGAAGACCGGCGCGGTTGCGTGTGCTGCATACCTATCTCGCTCACCAGGGGTTCAAACGTGGAGTGACGGCGACCTCTTGCTAGCATTATACGTGATTTCCCTTCCACTGAAAAGTGCCAGAGCCTGGAATATCCGCTTCACGAGATCCTGTAAAGCTTCAGTTTGCGGTAAAGGGTCCTTTCGCTGATCCCCAGCCTCTCGGCGGCCTGCCGCCGGTTGCCGCCGCACGCGCGCAGGGCATTTTCGATGAGGGTTTTCTCGGCGGCCTGCAGGTCGCCCCCCTCGGCCACCGGCAGAGGGCTGAACCCATCCTGCTCGGAAAAGGTCTCGACCACACGGCCCCCGGGGGAGAATTGGCCGCCCTGGCCCTCGGGCCATGCAGGGCCTCCACCCAGCCCGCCGCGCAACAGCAGGTCCTTGATCTCGCGCACCTCCTGGCGCAGTTCCAGCAGGGCCGTCGCCAGCACGCCCTGGTCAAGGTCCTGGGCCCGAACCGGTCCCATGGGCACGGGGAGGTAGGTCGGGCCGCCGGCCGGACGGACCCCGGGCTGGATGTCCCGGGGCAGGTCCGAGCTGTCGATCAGGCCGTTCTGCTTGAGGACGACGGCGGAACTGACCACGTTCTTGAGCTCGCGCACGTTGCCGGGCCAGCTGTGCTCGAGCAGCAGGCGCTCCGCGTCCCTCGTGAAACCGCGCACATGCAACCGATGCCTCTGATTCTCCTGCTGGAGGAAAGCCTCGGCCAGGACCATGATGTCCTCCCGGCGCTCCCGCAAGGGCGGGGCCTCGATCACCACCACCCGCAACCGGTAGTACAGATCCTGCCGGAACCGGCCCGAGGCCACCGCCGAGGCCAAATCCTGGTGGGTCGCCGCCACCAGCCTGATATCACTGCGCATGGTCGTGCGGCCGCCCACGGGCGTGAACTCGCCCGTTTCCAGCGCGCGCAGGAAGCGCGTCTGCATCTCCAGGGGCATCTCCGCCACCTCATCGAGGAAGAGGGTCCCCTTGTCGGCCCGCTTGAAGACACCGGGGTGGTCCTTGACCGCCCCGGTGAAGGCGCCGCGCACATGGCCGAAGAGTTCGCTCTCGAGCACCCCCTGGGACATGGCACCGCAGTTCAAGCCCACGAAAGGCCCGTCCTTCCGGGCGGAATTGCGATGGATCGCCCGGGCGACCATCTCCTTGCCCGTGCCGCTTTCCCCCTGGATCAGCACGTTGACATCCAGGGGCGCGCTGTGGGCGATCATGGCCAGCATCTCGTTGATGGCCCGGCTGCGCCCGATGATCCCGCTGTTCTGGCGTACCGACCGCAGGTGCAGGGCCCGGATCACCGACTGGGCGATCTCCTGTTCGGCGGCGCCGGCCGGCAGGATGTTCAGGATCCCGTCGGCGATGTCCAGCCCCAGGGCCTGGGGTTCGATATCCCCGACCAGGACCAGGTCGGCGTCCGTGTGCAGGGAAAGGAATTTCTTGATGACATGACGGAAGCGGGGGTAATCCCGGGTGTCGAACAGGAAAACGGCCGTGTTGCCCAGACTGATCCGAGCCAGGGCTTCCGACGGGGAATCGAACAGGTAAAGCTCGCTTTCGGGCAATTCCCAGTTGGCGGCGGCGGCAAAGAGTTTTTGCCGACGGCTGAGTAAGACCACGGAATTCACTGGGATCCTCCCCTGGGGTGCCAATTCCGATACATGCCATTTTGGCAGGATAGCGCCCCGTGGGATTTTTGCCAGAAAAACCTGCAGGTCACAAGGACCTGCAGGTTTGGGAGCAGACTGGTGAAGCCGGCTTCAGTCGAGGTCCAGGAATGCCGAGGCCCGGGCGATATGCTCGCGCATGACAGGGAGGCTTTCCTCGACCTGGGCCACCGTCAGGCCCGCGGCGTCGTGCAGACCCGTGGCATCGCAGAGTTCGGGGTCGAAGCCCAGGTCGGATCGGCAGGGCTCGATGCTGTTGGCCAGATAATCAGCCAGCGCCACCAGGGCCACCGCCCGGTCATCCCCCCGGTCCGCCCGCACGTCATGCGGGGGGTTGTGGTGCTCGGCGCAGGAGCGCGTCAGGACCTCGGGGAAGCGCCAGGACCTGCCGAAGGCAGCGCCCAGGGTGCCGTGGTCGAACCCGAACTCCTCGGTTTCCATGTCGGACAGGGAGCGAGCGCACTCTGTCCGCGCGGCGATGAGCTGGGAATACCTTGTGGGCGCATGGATTTCCAGCACGAACTTTCCCATGTCATGCAGTAGGCCCGAGGTGAACAGCTCCTCGGGATCGGGATACCCCGCCAGCCTGCCCAGGTACTTGCTGACCGCGGCCGTGATGACCGAATGCCGCCACAACTCCCGGTAGTCGAGCCCACCGCCTACCTCCGCCACAGCGGACATGACGCTGGTGGCCACCGACACGCATATGGCCACCTGCCGGACGGTACGGTAACCCAGCACGGTCACGCACCGATTGATGTCGGTGATGTCACCCCGGCTCGAGTAGTAGGGGGAGTTCGCCAGTCGCAGGATCCTGGCCATCAGGGGAGCGTCCAGACGGATCACCTCGCCCAGGTCGGAAGGGCCGCTGTCTGGATCGTCCAGAACCTTGAGGATTTCCATCAGGGTCTCGGGAATCGACGGTAGCTCGTCCACCTCCAGGAGCAGCTTCTCGATCCTGGCCTGGACTTCTTCGGGGGCATGCAACGTGGTCGTGGTCATTGATTGTTCTCCCTCAAACAAAAATTTCCATTTCGGTTTCCAGCGTGTTGCGCAGTGTTTCGGCGATCTCGGCAAATTCCTCGGTAGACAGGCCGAGGATCCTGTTGGCCGGACATCCGACCAGGTCGAGCTCCGCATCATCCACGAAGCCGATCCCCATCTTGTGGCACAGGCGGTTGCCCAGATCCAGCAGGACCAGGAGCATGGCGTCCTGGTTGATGGCCCCGGGATCGTGGTGCAGCAGGATGACCTCCTCCAGCAACGGGGTCAACTTCCACTTCTGGATCAACAGCGCCCCCACATGCGCGTGGTGGAAGCCCAGGATCTCCTGTTCGGTGACGTGGAAGGACCGGTTCTGGTTGTAAACGATCTGGACGATCTCATCGAACTCCCGCGGGGCCTTCTGGTTCAGGACCAGCTTGCCGATGTCGTGCAACAGCCCCGCCAGAAAGGCCTCCTCGGTCAGGTCGGGCGCGTACCTCGTAGCCAGGAGCCTGCAGGCGAACCCGGAGCCGATGGAGTGTTCCCACAACAGGCGTTCCTTCAGACCGGTCCGGGAGGAATGGGTGTTGTAGAGGTTCCTGGCCGCGCTTGTCACCACCAGGCTGCGGATCGAGTTGAACCCCAGCATCACGATGGCCTCGGTGAGGGTCTTGATCTTGCGGCTGCAGGAATACATGGCGCTGTTGGCGATCTTGAGGATGCGGGCGGTCATGGCCTGGTCGTCGGCGATGACCTGCTGCAGTTTCTGGGCGGAGGTATCGGGATCCGAGGAGAGTTCCAGCACCTTGGCCGCGACCTGGGGCATGGCCGGCAGGTCCCGGGTGGTCATAATGATTTTCCGTAATTTATCTGCCACCTGAGCCGGTTCCCGGGGGTCGGCCGCAACCGGCGATGTTTCCACTACGGTGGTCATGAATGCTCCCGCAAAATTCCCGGTATCCGCCCAGTTTGTCCCGAAAGGAACGTGCCCTGGCCTAGCCGATGCCCTTCTTGAACACGTATTCGACAGCAGGGGGCGTGGGCTTTAGTGGGGATTCGGCGGTCGTGTTCTGTTCCCTGCGCAGAGCCTCCTTCAGCGTTTCCAGCTGGGAGGTGGTCCGCCGCAGGCGAGCGAGCAACAACTGGTCGGAATCAGGCCCACCGGTGCCGGTCCTGGCCACCGCGGGCGCAGCGGGCCGCAAACGGTCGGCGGCAGGGGAATAGGTATCGTGTTGACCGGAAACCATTTGTCCAGATGGTTTGGCCCCGCCCTTGCGGCGCCCGGACCAGCGTCCCCGCAGATAGGAGATCAGGGAAACCACCAGCAGGGTCAGCCCGGCGGCCACAGCGCCGGCCGCCCCCAGGAAAACCGGGCCCTGGCCCGCGATCAGATCGACCCCCTGTTTGATGATTTCCGTATCCATGCCCTATCTCCTCAGGCCAGCAGATCGATGGTCACACCCAATTCTTCATCCTGATCCTCGGTACGGGAGGCTTCATCCGCCCCGGCGTTATCCTCTGACCGCTGCCCGGCGCGGCGTCGAGCCAGACGCCTCCTCTTGCGGCGGTCCTTTTCCTTCCGGCTGTCGGGATCAATCTGTTCCTTGCTGGACTTTTCGGTCTTGTTGACCCTCTCCAGCTTGAATTCATCGTGCTTTTCCTGCTGTTCGCTGAAAGGGGTCACCTGCTGGTTCTGGGACTGCCCCTTGGCCTGGGTCTTGGCCACCCTGCCCAGCTGGGACAAGGTCGTGGGCATGGAAACTCCGTCGCCGGCCATATCCTGGCCCCCTTTGCGGCCCGCTAGGTGGGCCAGACTCCCCCATGCCCGCCCAGCCAGGCCAGGTACCCGCAGAGCTGGCACAGACTCATGGCGGCCATGATGTTCACCGGGTCAAGGTGTCCGGTGGTCTTTTGCACCAACCCCGCCACCTTTTCCTTTTCCGCGTGCGCCGGCCTGGACTGGATCTGGCGCGTGAGTTGGCCGATGGAAGATTTTCCCTCGTGCCGGTCGATCTTGCCCTTGAGCCGCAGGATGGCCTTGGTGTGGATCTGGCAGACGCGGCTTTCGGTCACATCCAGGATCTCCCCGATTTCCTTGAGGGTCAATTCCTCGTAGTAATAGAGCACCAGCACGAGCTGCTCCTTCTCGGGCAGCTCGGCAAGGCGCTGGCTGATCAGCCCCTTCATCTCGTTGCGGGCGATTTCCTGCTCGATGTTCTCGCTGGCCGGGTCGGCCAGGAAGTCCACCAGGGAGGTGGAATTGTCACCGTCGGACCCGCCGGTTTCCGCATCCAGGGACATGATGGTCGCCACCGACACCTCACCCATCAGCCCATCGAGTTCCGCCAGGTCGATATCGAGTTCCCGGGCGATCTCCACGTCCGTGGCGGGCCGGCCGAGCTTCATCTCCAGGGAGCTGTAGGCTTCCTCGAGCTGCTTCGCCTTGCGACGCAACGAGCGGGGAAACCAGTCCTGGCTGCGCAGTTCATCCAGGATCGAGCCCCGGATGCGGGGGATGGCGTAGGTCTCGAATTTTATCATCCGCTGATGGTCGAAGTTGTCGATGGCCTGGATCAGCCCGAGCAGCCCCGCGGAAACCAGATCGTTGAAATCGACGTAATGCGGCAGGCCGATGGCCATACGGCCGGCCACGTATTTGACGATCCGGGCATAAATATCCACCAGCTGGCAGCGGGCTTCCTGGCAATCGGGCCCCTGCATGCGCTTCCAGACGTCCAGGTGGGCAATTTGAGGGGTATCGGTCATGTTTCAACCTTTCTGGTGCTGTAACCCATCCGGGCATTTTGCACGTTCCGTGCCAGGGCCATCCAGCCCGGCCACGATTCCCTAAGGGAGATCACCCTGAGCCCTGGAGGCGGCCCCGACCTTGTCCTCGCGCGGTTTCTGTTCGCTGCCGGCCAACCTCATGGCCAGGACCATGGCCGCGCCGATGAAGAACACGCCCAGATAGGCCAGGAACACCTTCTTGACCGCGACCACGAAGGCCCAGCCCTGCCAGATTCCGGTGCAAAGAGTCAGGAACGCCCCGGCCAGGGCCAGGGTCTGAATGATCCGCTGCACGCCTCTAACCATCCCTTCCCGGCATAATGTCATTGAGAACCGCGTCGATCATTTCCGGGGAGCCATCGGTAAGGACCGCCCCCAGCAGGGCGTCCCCATGGGCGATTTCCACCTCGGTCCGGTTGTCCGTCCTGTAGGCGGCCAGGGAAACCGGCAGGGGCATTTTTTCCAGGATATCCAGCAACTTGCCCGTGCGTTTGAAGCGTGCCGGACGGCTGACCGCCAGCCAGTCGCAATTCCAGTGCCGCCCCTGCGTGGTCAGTTCATTTCCGTCGGCCAGGTCGTAATCCAGGGGAACGACGAGGTGCCGGTGGAAACCGGCGTTGCCGGCCAGCCAGTCGTGAACCACCGGGGATTCGGACATGACCGGCGCATCCAGGTCGGGCATCTCCAGGAGCACCGCGTCATACTGGTCGAAGTGCTCCCGGCAGCGCTGGAGCTGGTCCGGGTTCCTGATGATGGCTGCGTCGTAACCGTATCGGGCAGCCTCCACCTGAAGCCGCTTGATGGTGCCTTCGTGTTCCGGGAGCATGATCAGCAGGAGGGTCTTTCGCCCCATTTCCTGAAAACGCGCACAGGTGCTCAGCACGAGTTCCAGGCGCTGGGGGCGCGCATAGCCCAGAAAGGCATGGCAACCGAAAAAGCCGTCCCAGCCACAATCGGCGGCCGGAATCTGGCGTGCCAGCCATTGGCGGGCCCGGGGTCCGTCCTGGAATTCCTGTCCGGATTCAGCGGCATAGCGCTGGGCCAGGCGGGCGATGGTCCCCCCGCTGGTGCCGGCAGCCGCCAGCGCTCCGCCCAGACCCGACTCCAGGTCGGAAACGGCCGGCTTCCGGCTCTCCTGCAGGTCCCTGGAAATCTCGGCCATGAGGCCGTCGATGCGGTCCAGCTCAGCCGATATGGCTTGCTGCAGGGCGGGTTCGCCCATTGCCGAGATCTTCTTTTCCGCCGCCCCCCTGCTGTCCCTGGCCGGTGTGCGGGCTGCCGGTGGCAGGCCGGGTTTTGCCGCCTCCGCCTTGCCCAGGGTGACCTCCACCATCTTTTCCTGACCCAGACCGTTGGCCGACCGCATGGTCACGGTGCGGGTGCCGAGGATCGCCGCGTCCTCCCCGTACATCAGGCGCACCTTGCGGTAGGCTTCCTTGAGGTTGGGCCCGGTGACGATTTCCACACCGGCATCAGCTCGAGGCTGAGAATTCCATCGGCTTTGCATGGGTCACTACCGTTCCTGTTGATTGCACCTTGGCCACCGAGGACACTTCGGTGTACCCGAGGACGGCCAGGTTGGGGTAAGTCGGCTCCACGAGCCGCTTGACGAAAAGTCTGATGGGGGTGGGCACCAGGAGCACCGGGGGCTTCCCCGCCGCATAGGCGGCGCGCAGGACGTTCTCCATCTGCCCCAGGAAGTCCCGGGTGAAACCCGGGTCGAGGGCCACGCCCTGGGCCTGCTCGCTTTGCTGGGCCGCCTGGATCAGCACCTGTTCGGTTCCCGGGTGCAGGGACACCACGTTCAGGCTCCCGTCCGGTTCGCAGTACAGGGCGGTGATGGAGCGGGCCAGAGCTTCGCGCACCTTGCCGGTCAAAAAATCGGTCCCCAGGCCGGTGCCGCTGTAGTTGGCCAGGGTCTCCAGGATGGTCACGATATCCCGCACGGGGATCCGCTCGTGCAACAGGGCCTTCAGGACGTTGTGCAGCGTGTTGACGGGCACCTTGTCCGGAACCAGGTCCTCGATCAGGGCCGGGGCGAACTCCCGCACGGACTCGCACATGTCCTTGATGTCCTGCCGGCTGAGAAGCTCGTCGGCGTGGCTGCGGATGATCTCCGACAGGTGCGTGGCCAGAACGGCGGCGGGCTCGACCACGGTGTAGCCTTCCCGCTCCGCCTCGGGTTTCTGGTCGGGATGGATCCAGACCGCGGGCAGGTTGAAGGCGGGCTCGGTGGTCTGCTCCCCCTCCAGGGGTCCGGCGTCCTGGCGGGTGCTCATGGCCAGCAGCTTATCCGGGAACAGGACCGCCCGGCCGATCTCCACCCCCTTGAGCTTGATGAGGTAATCCTGGGCGCCGAGCTGCAGGTTGTCCCGCACCCTTATGGGATGGACGAAGATCCCCAGCTCGTTGCCAACCTGGCGTCGGATGTTCCCCACCCTGTGCAGCAGGTCTCCGCCCCGCCCCTCGTCAACCAGGGGGATCAAACCGTAACCGATCTCGAGCTCCAGCTTGTCCAGGACGAAGAGTTCCTCCCCCCGGATGCCGTCCGGCTCGGTCTGGGCCTCAGCCTTGGCCTGCTCGGCTTCCTCTGCGGCGGCCTGTTGCTTGTCGTCGTAATTCCTCACGCGCCTGCTCATGGCCCTGCCCACGATCGCCGTGGTGATGGAGAAGAAAATGAACGGCCCCGTGGGCAGACCCGGGATCAGGCCCAGCACCATGATGGCGCCCGAGGCCAGGTACAGCGCCTTGGGCTGGCGGAAGATCTGCAGGGTCACCGTCTGGCCCAGGTTCAGGGAACCGCTCGTTCTGGTCACAACCAGGCCTGCGGCGGTGGAGATCAACAGGGCGGGGATCTGGCTGACCAGGCCGTCGCCGACGGTCAGCACCGTGAACTTGCGCAGGGCCTCGGGGGCGGACATGCCCATCTGGAGCATCCCGATGATGAAGCCGCCGGCGATGTTGACGACGGTGATCATGATGCCGGCGATGGCGTCGCCCTTGACGAACTTGCTGGCACCGTCCATGGCCCCGAAGAACTCGGCCTCGCTGGCGATCTCCTCACGGCGACGCCGGGCCTCGGCCTCGTCGATCAGGCCCGTGTTGAGGTCCGCGTCGATGGCCATCTGCTTGCCGGGCATGGCGTCCAGGGTGAAGCGGGCCGCCACCTCGGCGATGCGGCCGCTGCCCTTGGTGATGACCATGAAGTTGATGATCACCAGGATCGTGAAGACGATCACGCCGATGACGTAGTTCCCCCCCACCACGAAGTCGCCGAAACTCTTGATGACCTGCCCCGCCATGCCCCGGCTGAGGATCAGCCGGGTGGAGGCCACGTTCAGCGACAGCCTCATCAACGTCATGATCAGCAGCAGCGAGGGGAAGCTGTTGAATTGCAGGGGCTCCTTCAGGTACAGGGCCACCAGCAGCACCGTGACCGAGAAGGCGATGCTGAAGGTGAGCATCAGATCCATGAGCATGGGAGGAACCGGAACCACCATCAGACCCAGGACCATCATGACGGCCACGGCGCTCAGGACGTTGCTGTTGGCCAGGATCAGGTCGCGGTTGATGACGTTTTTCTGCTCCACGCCTTACACTCCAGTCAGGTTCATGCTCTCTTGAGGCGGTACACGTAGGCCAGCACTTCGGCCACGGCCTGGAACAGGCTGTCCGGGACCGACTGGCCCACCTCGACCTGCCTGTACAGGGACCGCGCCAGAGGTTTGTTCTCCATGATGGGAACCCGCGATTTCCGTGCGATCTCCTTGATCTTGGCGGCGAGGGAATCGGCCCCCTTGGCCACGACCACCGGCGCCGGATCACCCGGGTTGTACTTCAGCGCCACGGCGAAGTGGGTCGGGTTGGTGACGACCACATCGGCGGTCGGCACATCGGCCAGCATCCGCTTGCGCGCCATCTCGAACTGCATGCTCTTGATCCTGGCCCTGATCTGGGGATCGCCCTCGATGTCCTTGTGTTCCTGCTTGACCTCCTGCTTGGACATCTTGAGGTTCTCTTCGTACTGCCGCTTCTGCCATACCCAGTCGATCAGGCCCAGCAAGGCCGCGAACGCCAGCAGCCGGAACATGAGCTTGATGAAGGCCCCCTTGCCCAGGGCCACGACTGCCGGCAGGGGCAACAGGCCGGACGACATCAGGGAACCGACCAGGCCGTGGATGGTCCAATAGGCGAGCAGCCCGATGATGCTGATCTTGAGGACGTTCTTGGCCAGCTCGAAGTACACGGTCTTCTTGAAGAACTTCTTCATCCCCTCGATGGGATTGAGGGTACTTGCCGAGAACTTCATGGATTCGCCGCTGGCGTGGAAGCCCACCTGCATGACGTTGGCGCCGACGGCGGCCAGGATCACGGCCAGCAGAAGGGGCGCCAGGGCACTGGCCATGACCTCCATGTTGCCGGCCATCAGCACGCGCAGGTTGTAGGCGTTGCCGGGGGCCAGCACGGGGGCCTGCGAGAAGAGGTAGATTGCGTTGCGCCCCAGGACCCGCACGAAATGGCCGCTGCTGCCCACGAGCACGGTCATGCCCGTGATCAGCAGCAACGCCCCGGTGACCTCCTGGCTGCGGGCGACCTGCCCCTTGTCCCTCGCCTCTTGCCGCCGTTTACCTGTTGCTTGTTCTGTCCTCTCGCCACTTTCCCCGTCAGCCATGATTCACCTCCTTCGGGTTGATTCCGTCGCCTTCGGCAACGCGGCCGCCCGGCTGCGAATCAGCCCCGGGTGGCAGAATTCCAATCAGCTGAGCGCCAGCAGTACCTCGCCCAGCTTGTCCCCCATCCCCGCCATCATGCCCAGGACGATCCCCCGGAAATAGACCAGCGAGGCCCCGAATACCATCAAACCCACCGCGATCTTGATGGGAAACCCCACCGCAAGGATGTTCAGCTGGGGCACGGTCTTGACGATCACGCCCATGGCGCTGCTGACCATCAGCAGGATCAGGACCACCGGGGCGGCGATCTGCAGGCCGAGGGTGAATACCCGGCCGAATTCGGTTGCCAGGAACCACGCCCCGGCCGGCGCGTCCAGCCCCGCGAAGGGCGGGATCACCAGGCAGGACTGGAACATGGCCCGTATCAGGATCAGGTGGGCTCCCGAAACGAAAAAGATCAGCACCGCCAGCAGGTGGTAGATGCGGCTGAGCACGGAGACCTGGGAGTTGGTCATGGGGTCGAAGGCGTTGACGATGGAAAAACCGATCTGCATCCCGACGATGGAACCGGCCATCTTCACCGTGGCGAACACGAGGTTCACGGTGAAGCCCAGCATCGCCCCGATCACCAACGACCTGAGGATCTCCGCCACCAGCACCGGCCAGGTCCAGGCCACGTCCACGGGCCCGATCCTCGCAGCCACCCCCGGTGCCAGGGCCAGGCCCATGCTCACCGCCAGACCCACGCGCCACAGGGGCGGCACCGACTGCATGTCGAGCAGGGGCAGCGTCGCGGTCAGGACCAGGAAGCGGATGATCAGGGCCACGGCAAGGGCCAGCAGACCGGGGTCCAGATGGAAACTCACCGCCGCCTCACATGTTCGCGATCCGCGCGAACATGGCGGATGCGAACCCGGTCAGCTGGCTTATGGTCCAGGGCAACGTGATGATCAGCACGACGAATACGGTCAGGATCTTGGGCACGAAGGTCATGGTCATCTCGTTGATCTGGGTGGCCGCCTGGAAGATGCTGATGACCAGCCCGACCAGCATGCCGGCCAGGAGCATGGGGCCGGCCACGAAAATGACGGTCCGCATGGCATACTGCGCGATTTCGATGACCGCTTCGGTAGTCATGAACTTATGCTTCCTCTCAGTGGAAGGCCTCGACCAGCGACTTGACGATCAGGAACCACCCGTCGACAAGGACGAACAGGAGGATCTTGAACGGAAGGCTGATCAGGACCGGCGGCAGCATCATCATGCCCATGGACATCAGGACCGAGGCCACCACCATGTCGATGATCAAGAACGGGATGAACAGCACGAAACCCATCTGGAAGGCCGTCTTCAACTCGCCGATGATGAAACTCGGCACGACCACCAGCATGGGCAGCTCCTGGGGCGTATCGGGGGTTTCGACCCCGGTCAGATCGAGGAACAACTGGATGTCCTTCTCCCTGATCTGGGCCAGCATGAATTCCTTCAGGGGCACCGAACCGCGCTGGAAGGCCTCCTGCTGGTTGATGTCGCCGCTGAGGAATGGCTGGACCGCATCCTGGTTGATGCGGTTGAAGGTGGGCGACATCACCACCACCGTCAGGAACAGGGCCAGCCCGATGACGATCTGGTTGCCGGGGGCCGAATTGGTCCCGATGGCCTGGCGCAGGAAACCCAGCACGATGACGATGCGCGTGAAGCTGGTCAGCAGGATCAGGAAGGCCGGGGCCAGGGACAGCACCGTCATCATCAGGACGATCTTCAGGGCCGAGTCCATGCCCTTGGGCCCGGTGATCCCGTCGATGCTGACGGTCAAGGGACCTGCCCCGGTTACGGCGGCGGCCCCAGGATCCTGGGCCCTGGCCACAGACGGCAGAGCCAGGCACGACGCCACGACGAACGCCGCCAGCAACAGGAACGGCCAGCGGCCCGGCAAGGTCCGGCGATAGGGGGCGGAATACCTGAAGACGCTCATGTGACAACTTCTGGGCTGAGGATCAGTGGTCATGCTCACACGCCACACGGGCAATGAGCGTGCCACCGGGCCGGGCCGCGGGTCGTTTCACCGGCGCTTTAACATATTGCTATCAAAAGTGGTTACGAGGATGGTTGGTCAGGCGGGAGATGACAGCGGCTACGGCTGTGGCGGGGAATCTGGCAGGTGCATGGGAAACGTCCACCCCGCCCGCGGACGGCAGGGATCAGGAAACCGGGGCCATTCCCTGGCCCGCGTCGGTGGCGGCAGCCTCGCGCAGGGCCGCCTGATACTGGGCCAGCGGTTGCTGTTCCAGTTCCACCAGGCCGCCCTCATGGCGATAGATGTAGTGCACGGTATCGAGCAGCTTGAGGACCTGGATCTCCCGCTTCGGCCCCAGCGGCCAGACCGCGAGCAGGGCCGCGTTGCCCCGGGTGCGGTTGCGGTTGAATTTCCCCAGCAGCTTCAGACTGAGCATCAGCAGTCCGAAAACGACCAGGAGCCCGCCGATGGTCTGCCACCACGATGATCCCATACCGCCTGATTGCTGCAGGGCCAGGAACACCATCAGAGCACCCGCTTCAGCCTTTCTACCCGGTTGAGCAGCTTGAGGATGCGCACGGCGAAATGGTCGTCCACGACGACGACCTCACCCGTGGCGAACAAGGCCCCGTTGACCATGATATCCACCGGTTCGCTGGTCTGGCGCGCCAGCTCGATGACCGATCCCGGCGCCAGATTCAGGACCTCCCGGAACTTCAGCCGTGTGCGGCCGAGTTCCACCGAGACCTTGAGGTTCACGTCCAGCAACAGATCCAGGTTGCCCACGTCCTTGACCTCATCCCCCAGATCGCCTATCAGGGAACGGGACTCTTCATCCAGGACACCGGTGGCACCCGGAGCCTCACCCACACCTGCTCCCTGGTCCATGACCCCAGTTTCGTTACTCATGTCATCACTCCTTGTTCAATTTTCCGACCAGTTTCACGGCCCGGTTCTGGCCCAGACGCCCGGCCTCCCCCAGCCAGGAATCCTCGCCCTCGATCTTGACCTTCAAGGGAGCGTCCACCCCCTGGGGAAGGTGGATGATGTCACCTTCCTTGAGTTTCATGATCTGGTCGAGGTTGCTTTCCAGCTCACCCAGTTCGACCAGGAGTTCGCTGCCGGTGCTGCGGACCATTTCCAGGATGTGCTTGCGATCCTGACGCAATTCCTCCGGGGTTCTCAGATCCAGGGTTTCCTCGGGATCGAAGATGTCCTTGACCGGTGCGAAGGCGGACAAGGGGAAGGCCAGTTCCACGGGCGACTCCACGGCGTTCATCTGGACCTTGAACTTCAGGAGGATGAGGTTCTCACCGTCGGCCAGGCCCCCCAGGTAGTTGGGGTTGTTCTCAAGGCTCACGAAGGCCGGCTGCAACTCCACCATCTTGTTCGCGGCCTTGGCCAGGATATCGGTGAACCGGTTCACGAGTTCCGCGTTGATCCCCCGCTCGATCTCCGTGAATTCCCGCACCGTATCCTCGGGGTTGGGGACGCCGCCCATGAGCTTCTTCATGACGATGAAGCACAGACCCAGGTCCAGGTGCACCAGGCAATGGCCCTTCAGGGGCGCCAGGGTGACCAGGGCCAGGCAGGTAGGCTGGTCCATCTGGGCGATGTAATCCCCGTAGACCATCTGGCTGATGCCCTTGAACTCGACCTGGATGGACATGCGCAGCAGACTGGTGAAGTTGATGGTGCCCACCTTGGCGAATCCCTCGCCGATGGCGCGCAGGTTCTGTTCGAAGGCCCGGGAGATGCTGTGGGGCCGGTTGAAGTCGTAGGGGCTGGGCCCGGCCAGGTGGTCTTCGGCGTCGGAGTCGGCGTTCAGCACCTCATCGAGGTCGGCTCCCAGGGGAGCCTCGTCGCCAAGCAGCTCCTCGGCCGCTCCGATGGCGGCTTCCAGGTCCAGGCTGTCGTTGTCCGAGTTGCTCATGTGCTCCTCGTTGACTTCGGTTCGGGCGCGGTCGGTTCCGGGGCTACTGGATGACCAGGTCCGAGAAGTAGATGTTCATCAGGGCGCCGTCGGGGAACGAGGAGTCGATCTTGCGGAATATCTCATCCCGCAAGCCCTTGCGCCCTTCCGGTGAGTTGAGTTCCTCGGCCGTCTTGCCGGACAGGGTCATGATGACCGCATCGCGCAGCTGGGGAATGCGTGCGGTCGCCAGGTCGGCCGTGACCTGGTCCTTGACCTCCAGATCCACCGTTATCCTCAGGTAGCGTGGCCGGCTGGGGCTGGACTGGAGGGTGACGATGATCTCGTTCAGGCCCACCAGGACGCCCATCGAGGGCATCTCCTCGGCCGCGTCGGCAACCGGCTCTTCGGTGGTGGTGGCTGCGGCGCCTGCGCCCAGTTTGGGCACGATCACGAACTGGGTCAGGCCGAACGCAAGGATCACCTGAACCAGGACGATGATCCCCAGGAGGATCGCCTTGTTTTCGAACAGCCCGCCCTTGGCCTTGGCCGCGCTTTCCTCGGGAACTTCGTCTTTTTTGTCCGCCATGTTCGGCTCCTTGTCCTACTTGCCGTTCAAGGGCAGGATGCCCGTTCCGCCGCGAAAGAGTTCACTGGTAACCGGGTCGATAATTGGCCGCTCCGGTTTGTTTTCTGCCTGCTCATCCCTGGCCGCGGTCCCCGTGGCCTTCCCCTCCGCCAGGGGCAGCTGCTTCTGCCGGTCGAGTTTCTTGCGGTCCAATTTGAGGAAAACCTCCACGCGGCGGTTCTTTGCGCGCCCTGCGGCTGTGTCGTTGCCTGCCAGGGGCCTGAATTCCCCGTAACCGGTCGCGGACAGGTTCTCCGGGGGCACCCCCAGGCTTTGAAAGTATCGTGCCACGGCCACGGCTCTGGCCGCCGAAAGTTCCCAGTTGCTGGGGAATTGCGATGATCTGATGGGGACGTTGTCGGTATGGCCCTGGACCGCAACCTCGAAGGGAAACTTGTTGAACATCCCGGCCATCTGGGCCAGCAGATCCCGCGGCGGGGCCTTCAAGCGGGCGCTGCCCGAATCGAACATGAAGGGCGCCTGGATCCGGAACAGCACGCCGTCGTTCTTGACCTCGACGGCAACTTCATCCTGCAGCCCGTCCTCCAGGATCTTCTTCTCCACGTTTCGGACCTCGTAGAGGAGATCCGCGTCCTTGCTCTGGAAGTAGCTCTGGGGTACCAGGGGAGTATCGAAAACGATGACGGACTCGGGACTCGACATCACGCCGAAGGCGCTACGCAGCGAGCTGGCGGCCTGGTGGAACTTGGATTCCTGCATGGAGGAAAACGAGACGATGAGGACGAAGAAGGTCAGCAGGAGGCTCATCATGTCCCCGTAGGTCATGACCCATTCATCCAGCCCCTGCTTGATGATGATGTTTTTGGCTTTCTTGGCCATGATCCACCAGTTCCGATCCCGGCTAGAATATTTTCGTCACGGCCGGCGGCCGATCAGGCGGCCTTTTCCTTGGCCTCTTCCATCTTCTGGCGTACGGCCGGCGGCAGGAAGGATTTCAGCTTTTCCTCCACGATGCGGGGGGAATCACCGCTCTGGATGGCCATGATGCCCTCGATGACCATCTCCTTGATCATCATCTCTTCCTTGGAGCGGGTTTCCAGCTTCCCGGACAGGGGCAGGAAAATGACGTTGGCCATCACCGCCCCGTAGAAGGTCGTGATAAGGGCGGTCGCCATGCCGGCGCCGATCTGGGAAGGGTCCGACAGGTTGGACAACATGTTCACCAGGCCGATCAGGGTTCCGATCATGCCGAAGGCCGGGGCGAAGGTGCCTCCAGTGGACAGAACCTTGGCCCCGTTGGCGTGCCGGTTTTCGAGCTGCTCCACGTCCGTTTCCAGGATCTTTTCCAGCAACTGGGGGTCCGTTCCGTCCACGGCAAGGCGCAACCCCTTGCGCAGGAACGGGTCGGTCTCGTTCTCCGAATCCTCCTCCAGGGCCAGCATGCCCTCGCGGCGGGCCCTCTCGGCGTATTTGACCATCTTCTCGATGACCTCGCCCGGCTCCTCCAGGGCGAACAGGAAGGTTTTCTTGAAGAAGCCGGCGATGCCGAGGATGGTCTGCAACGGGAAACTGATCAGCAGGGCCCCGATGGTGCCACCGACCACCACCGCCAACGAAGGCATATCGATGAACCCGCTCAGGCTGCCGCCCAGCAGAATGGACCACACGGTCAATCCGAAGGCGATCGCCAGCCCGGCAATGGTTGCAATATCCACCCTGGGTCTCCCCTGTTTAACGGCGCCCTGTCATGCCTGGCCCCACCTCAGCCCTCGAAGACGGAACCGCTGCCGCCGACGGGCACGGGGTAGGACCTCGTTTTCCCGCGGTACTCCAGCGTCCTCTGCACGACCGTATCGAGATCTTCGAGAACCATGATCTTGCGGCCGGTCGTCAGGCTGATGAGCGTGTCGGGTGTGCTCTCGATGAATTCGATGAGATCGGCGTTCACCACCAACTCGCTACCGTTAAGTTTCGTTACTTTGACCATGAACTTTAGCTCCTTGTGCAAAAGCCCTCGGAAAACGGCCCGCCGCGATCACCCGGGCGGGCCGTTCCTGTCACCGCTGCCGCTTATTCGGCATCCTACCGGATCAGGTTGACCAGTTCCTGCATCACCTGGTCGGCGGTCGTGATCACCCGGCTGTTGGCCTGGAACGCACGCTGGGCCACGACCAGGTTGGTGAATTCCTTGGCCAGGTCCACGTTGCTCGTCTCCAGGGCCCCCGGCACCAGGGTCGTGCTGTTGCCCACGCCCGCGAAGGTCTCCTGGGCCTGGCCGGAATTCCCGCTCAGGGTGTAGGTGTTGTTGGACGACCGCACCAGCCCGGCGGGGTTGTTGAACTGGGCCACCCCGATCTGGGCGATGGTCTGCATGGTGTCGTTGGAGAAGATGCCGGTGATGATCCCCGACTGGTCGATGTTGAAATCCACCAGGCTGCCGGTGCCGTACCCGTCGGCGATGGACTGCAGGTTGCCGGTGCCTTCGAACTGGGTCAGACCTGTCAGCTTTCCGATCTCGCCGTAATCGATGTGCAGGATGACGTTGGACGCACCGTCGCTCGTCCCCGGCTGGGGCTGGAAGGAAAGGGCCCCGCTGTCGTCGTCGTAGGTGAAGTTGCTGACGCTGCCGTTGTCCGCGAAGCGGATCCTGCCTGAACCGCCGTTCAGGATGGTCTCGTTGCCCTCCATGTTGGCGTCCCAGATCCACTCGTTTTCGCCTGCGATCTTCTCGAAGTTGAAGTTCACCGTGTGTTCCCCGCCCAGGCTGTCGTACACCACGGTGGACATGGCGAAGGTCTTCTTGTCCTCGGCCTGCTGGGTCTCGTTGAAGGTGAACGCGCTTTCGAGCACGGAATTGAGACGGCCCTCCTCGGTGATCGAAATATCCGCGATGGTCGCCGAGGTCCCCACCTCGCCGCGCACCACCAGCTGCCCCTCGGGGCTCACCTCGACGGGGTTGGAATTGATGTTCAGGGCGTACTGCAGCTCCACCCCCAGATCCCCCAGGGTGGTGGTCCCGTCCACCTGGAAATCCGCGTTCTCAACGGGCTCGCCACCCACCGAGCCGCCCAGGGTGAGCAGGGCCGGAGGGCTGCTCAGGTCGATGTCCAGGGCCTTGCCGTTGGCGTCGTACATCTTGGACAGCAGGTCGTCCTCGGTTGCGTAGGCGCGCAGTTCGCTGGACAGGGCGGTGTCGCCGCTTGCGAGGGAGCTGCTGAACGAGAAATTGTTGTTGAACTGGGTCTTGGCCGTCGCCGTCAGGCTCAGGCCTTCGACCGTGGATCCGGTGTTGTTGGCCGCTTCCACCGCGCCCGTGGTCGGGTCGAGGGTGAAGGTGATGTTCTGCCCGGCGTCCGTCATAGCGGTGTTCAGCCAGTCGACCAGGTCCTGGAAGGTGGAACCCTCGGCCACGGTGAAGGTCGCATCGGTCATCTTCACCCCGCCGATCCGCCCGTTGATGTGGATCTCATCACCCGCGTTCAGGTCCAGGGAGCCGTCGCTTTCCCCGCTCATGTCCACCAGGAAATCGTTTCCGGTTGCGGCGGCCAGGAAGCTCGGGCTTTCCATGACGGTGCCCTTGGCGTCGCTGGCCGAGTCGAGATTGCCCATCAGCTGGACGGTGCTCGACGGCTGCGCGGGCACCACCAGGGTCGGATCGATGACGATATCCGACAGCGGACCCGTCGTGATGTTGCCCTCGTTATCCGCCATGCGCCCCTGCACCTTCAGACCCGTCGAGGGGTTCACCAGGCGGTGCTCGCTGTCCAGCCCGAAGACCCCGGCCCGGGAGAAGGACCGGGATTGCCCATCGCTGAGGATGAAGAAACCAGCACCCTGGATGGCCAGATCCGTATTCTTGCCCGTGGTCTCGAAGTTGCCCTGGATGAAGTTGCTGTCGATGGACGCCACCTGGGTTCCCAACCCGACCTGCTGCGGGTTGGTTCCGCCCAGCCCACCGGCCACGGGCCTGCTCGCGGTCTTCAGGGTCTGAGTCAACATTTCGTTGAAGGTCACCCGGCCGGACTTGAAACCGACGGTGTTGCTGTTGGCGATGTTGTTGCCGATGACATCCAGCTTGGTCAGGTTGGCCGACAGGCCGGAGACGCCGGAATACAGGGACTTGAACATGGAATCCTCCCGGGTTACGCCACCAAGGGCGGTTGGGTCAACTGATCTGGTAGATGTCCGAGACGTAGTAATCCTGGCCATCGACCGTGACCACGCCCGCATTGTTTTCGTACCGCAAACTTTCCACGGCTCCGGTCATCAGGGTCGTGAAACCCACCGGCGCCCCATCTTCCTCTATGCTCACATCCAGGGTGTAGCGCCCTTCCGGGGCGGCATCCCCGTTTTCCAGCTTGCCGTCCCAGGAGATGTCGGACAGCCCGGCTGCCACTTGCGTGGTGTAGGTGGCCACCACGGTCCCGGTCTCGTCCTTGACCTCGACCGTGGCCGTGCCGGGACCGTCGCTGGCCACCATGCTCTGCGAGACCCCGTCCGCATCGACCCAGGCCGCATCCCCGGCCACGGTCACATCCTTGCCTACCAGCGACAGCATGGCGGTGTTGTTGATGGACTGGCCGACCAGGATGTTGTCGTCGAGCTTGGAGTTCATGGCATCCATGTCGTCCAGCATCGAGAACTGGGTCAGCTGCCCGGTGAATTCGGCGTTGTCCATGGGGCTCATGGGATCCTGGTTCTGGATCTGGGCCACGAGCAGGGTCATGAAGTCGATATCCGAAATTTCGGAATAATCCCTTTCCGGTTGCCCGATCACGGGTCCGGTGGCGTTGTTGACTCCGGTTACCGGCATCACGCGTCCTCCTTCCGGGTTCGGAACCAGGGGTTGGCGCGGGGTCTCTTCCCGCCCCGCTCCCCTTGCTTGTCCCTACCGCCCTGGTCCTGATTCCTGCCGCCGCGTCCGTCCTGGCGTGCCTGCTCCCGGGGCTGTTCCCGGCGCTCCTGCTGCTGCCCGTCGGCCTTGAGGACGGGTTGTTCCCGCACTTCCACATGAACTTCGATGTGATGGAAATTGCCCGCCTTGGCCTTGATGCCGGCGGTCAGATCCTGGAGGCTGCCCTTGAGGGCATCGGCCGCCTGGGGGCTGTCCGCCACCATGTGCACATCCAGGGTGTGCCCCCGCCCCACGAGGGCCACCTCGACCTTGCCGAGGGCTTCGGGGTGCAGCTGGATCTTCACGTGGGATTCCCCGGCCCGCGGCTCGAGATTGGCCACCACCTGCCTGAACACCTGGCCATGGGGACGCGTTGCCCCTGCGGACTCGTGATTCTTGAGGGCCACTTCCACCTTGCCCCCATGTGCCGGGGCGATGTGCCGGGGATGCGCCGGGGCCTGTACTTGGGCCACGGTGGCCGTGTGGTGGGATTGCCTCCCAGATGGGGTGGTTTCCGACGGAGCCTTTCCGGCACCGGATACGTGGTCTGTGCCCTCGGCGGCCTTGCGGGCGCCGTCCTCGGGCTGGACAAGGGCATCGGCCCTTTCCGGCATGACCTCCGCGCCGGTCGCGAGGGGTTTATCCGGAGCCCCGGCCGGCGGCATCCCGGCTTCAGCCTCGGCCGAAGCGGGCTGCTCTTTCCCCGCTCCCGTCTCCAGAGGAGGTTGGGACTCGAAGGCGGCCGAACTCGAGGGTCGGGAGCCGGTGGAAGGTTTGGTGTAGGCGCCCTTTCCCTGCTCTGTTTCCCCCATGGCCCTCAGCAGGCGCCTGGCCTCAAGATCCAGCACCTCGGTCACGGTCAGGGGTTTGGCCGTGGCTTCCGGGGTCATGGTGGCGGCCAGCGACTTTTCAGTTTTGCCGGCCCCAGCAGGATCAGACGGCACTTCGATCTGAACCTCGGGCGTTGCCGTCTGGAGGGGGGAAGGTTCAGGAGCCAGGGGCGGTCGACCCGTTCCCCCTGCCTGCTGACCTGTCTGATCCTCGGCAACAGGAGCAGCCTCCTGCAGGACAGGTGGCAAACCGGCCACGCTGCCGACAACCACCGGGCCAGCGGGCGCCGGTTCAGGGATTTCTACCGGTGCCTTCCCTGTGGCATGAGCCGGAAGCTGATCCCCCACCTGGGTGGTCCCCTGGGCCCCGGCGGCCTTGGCCTTGTTCGCGCCCATGGTCTGGTCGGCAGCAGCGGGAATCGGCAGACCTTCGGCGACGATGACCCCGTTGGGTGACGCCGGTTTCCCGGCAGTCCCGGACACGGTTTGATCAGGGTCGGCCGGGGCTCGGCCTCCGGCCTCCGGACCAACCGTCCCTGCGGGTGCGGTGTTCTGGCCCAGAAGCTGGGGGGCAAGAACCAGGGCGGCAGCCGAAGGGGCCTGCATGGCCGCCGCATGCGGACCCGTGCCGGGGGAAGCCGGCTTCGTGTCCGTTCCGCCTTCCACCGTGGCGACCACGAGATCGCAATCCGCCGGCAGAACCTGCACGGGCAGTTGCCCGGCCTGATCAGCCGCGGGCGCCGGTTCCTCGGCTCCTGCGGCCACCATCGGCTTCAGGCTCTTGACATTAGCCATGAGGATTCCGGAAAATGTCAGGCCTCCTTCGGGGGCATCCTTGGCGGCGGATGGCTTCATCCCCTTGGGGAGGGCTTGCGCGGTGGCCGGCAGGGGGAAACCCGGTTCCATCAGGCGCCTCCCTTGATGCTCATCCGCGTACTCAGCTGGGCGGCCAGGGCCGGATCCATCCTGGCCAGGATCTTGGCTGCCTGCCGCCCCTTCATCCGCTCCATGATCTCCAGGATGATGTCCGGGTCCAGGCTCCCGAGGATGGGCGCGGCCTGGTCCGGTTTCATCGCTTCATACATCTTGGCCAGCTTGGAGGCGGATTCATCCTTGCCGGCGACGAAGGCTTTCTGGGTGCTTTCGAGCTTGGCGATGGTGTCCAGCAATTTCTGCCGGGCCTGCTCCAGGACCTGTTCCTGAACGGCGATGCGCGCCTGGCGTTCCTGCAGCCCTTCCTTCTGGGCCTGGATCCGGTCGCGCTCCACTTCCATGTCGTGGAAAACTCGTTCGGCGGCGGCGTAGTCATCGGGAGCCAGCTCCGGCTTGGCCGCACCCGTGGCGGTTTTCTGGAACTGGGTGCTCAAGGCGATGACGCCCCCGAAGATGAGGATGAAGGTCAGGACCGAGATGATGATGACGCTCTTCATTTTTTTCTCCTAAAGTCCCCGCGCTGACCGCCGATAACGATGCTGGCTCTGCAGGTCTGGCAACCGGGGTGCCATTCCGCCCCGGCCCGCGCGCGGTGTGGAAGCGCCTTGTAATTCATTGCCACGTCACTTCTTCAGGTCCGGGAGAACCGGTCCCCCGGGTGGGTTCAGCCACCGGAGAGGGCAAGTTGTTCCCCACGCGCGGCAATTTCTGACCGGCGTGCCCGTTCCGCCCTGATCTGGCCGATCTCATCCAGTTCCTTGCGGGCGGCGACCTCCTGCTCCCGCACCCATTCCCCCCGCCGCTTGCTTTCGAGCTGCTTGAGGACCTCCAGGTCGCGCCAGGCCTCGTTCAACCGGGCCTGGGCCTTGGCCAGCTCGAGGCGGGCCTGAGCCAAACGAGCCTGCAGCCTTTCGCGTTCATGACCGAGGTACTCCAGCCAGGCCGCCTTGGCGGCCATGTCCCGTATCCTCAGATCCTGACCACCGGTTCGGTCGAGGTGCCGCTGGATTTCCCCCTCCAGTTCCCGCAACCGGGCCTGGGCCGCGGCCACGGTCTGCTGGGCCAGCGCCACCTCCCGGCCTTCCTGGTCCACGATCCGCTGCCTGTATTTCAGGACGCTCGCCAGCCGGAAGGAGAAACCCACCTAGACCACCTCCGTCAGGGTTCGCAGCCCGGCCATGGTGTCGGCCAGGGTGCTGTTCTCGTCGATGCCCTGGACCAGGAATTCCCGCACCGCCTCGGCCTTCTCCAGGGCTGCGTCCAGGATCCTGTCACTGCCGGGGACATACGCCCCGATGTTGACCAGGTCGCGGTTGTCCTCCAGGGCCTTCATCCAGCGCAGCAACCTGGCCCCCGCCTCGAGGTCTTCCTTCTCCACGATGTCGTTCCGCAGACGGCTGACGCTGCCGAGCACGTCGATGGCCGGATAATGATGCTGTCTGGCCAGATCCCTGCTGAGCATGACGTGGCCATCGAGGATGGAACGCATGGCGTCCCCGATGGGGTCGTGTATGTCGTCCCCCTCGATCAGCACCGTGAAAAACGCGGTCATGGAATTGACATCGGACCAGCCCGCCCGCTCGCACAACCGCGGCAAAGCGGCGAAGACCGACGGGGGATAGCCCTTGGTGGTCGGTGGCTCGCCGGCGGCCAGGCCGATCTCCCTCAGGGCCATGGCATAGCGGGTCGCGGAATCCATCAGGAACAGGACCTGGTGGTCATCCTCCCGGAAATGTTCCGCGATGGTCATGGCGGTCTCGGCGCCCTTGGCGCGCATGACCGCACTCTCGTCACTGGTCACGACCACCACCACGCTTCTGGCCAGACCGTCGGGGCCGAGGTCCCGCTCGATGAACTCCTTCACCTCGCGGCCGCGCTCCCCGATCAGGGCCAGGACATTGATATCGACGGTGGCCTGCCGCGCGAGCATGCCCATCAGCACCGATTTGCCGACCCCGCTGCCTGCGAAAATCCCCATGCGCTGTCCGCGCGCCGTGGTGATCATGCTGTCCAGGGACCGGATTCCGGTGGCCATGATTTCCTGGGACCGGCGGCGCGACATGGCGCCGGGAGCATGGCCGCCGAGGATCGCCCGGGGCAAATCCCCCAGCGGCGGCCCCCCGTCCAGCGGCCGGCCCAGCCCATCGATCACACGCCCCAGCAACCCGGTCCCCACCGGCACGGTGAGGTTGTCCGCTACCAGGGTGACCGGTTGCCCGGGTGCGACACCGGCCCCGTCCCGCAACGGCATCAGCAGCAGACGGTCTTCCCTGAAGCCCACCACTTCGCACACCACCGGCGCCCTGCTGCGGCCCCGGTCGATGCGGCACAGGGCCCCCACAGGACCGCTCATCCCCCGGACCTCGATGACCATGCCCACCAGGTCGGCCACGCGGCCCATGGGGCGGACCGGGTCGCTGCTGCCGACTCGATCCTGGAGTTCAGCCCAGATCTGGTGCATGGGCCTCCTCCGCCGGTTCATCGGCATCCTCGGCCACCGGCCCAGCCAGGGACTCGAGGTTCGCCTCGGTGCCGGGCACCGGGCCGGGGTCCCGGCCCGCAAGGGTGCCCACCTGCTCCTGAACCATCTGGGCCAGGGCCTCTAGCTGCCCCTCCAGTGTGGCATCCCACTCCCGCCCGCCGGAGCCGACGGCGCAGCCACCCTTGCTGATCCTGCGGTCGGAGACCACGGTCTCGATGCGCAGGGCCTTGAGCAGATCCGGGTTGTCCTCGAGCCAGGCCGCATCCTCGGGGTTGACCGCGATTTCAAGTGGATGGCCCGCCGGGACCTTGTACAGGGTGGTTTCCAGGCAACGGACCAAAACTTCCCGGTCCAGTTCGATCTTCGCCCGCAGGATCCTCTCGGCCAGCTGCACCGCAAGCCCGATGCATGATTTGGCCATCTCCTGCAACTCGCCGTTGACCGCGGCGCTGAAGGCATCGGCCCAGGCCTGAAAGGCCCGCCGGGATTCCTGGAGATCGGCCGCGAAAGCCTCCTCCTGCTCCCTGGCCCTTGCCTCGTATTTCTCCGCCACGTCGATTTCCACCAGTTCGAACAGGGTGGCCCGTTCCTCCTGGGTCAGATGGGCCAGCAGGGCGGCGTTGCTTGCAAAGCCGGCTTCTCGGCGGAAACGCACGGCGCTGGGGGTGGGCTGGCCTTCAGCCCGGGCGCCGGCCCCTTCACCGGCGAAGGCCGCGGCGGCTTCCTGGGCGCCGTTGACCACCTTTGACTGTCCGGGATCAAAGGGCTCAGGAGACCATTTCTGCATCCTTGCCGCCCTTTCCGAGAGTGATGGTTCCGGCTTCCTCCAGGCTCCTGATCACTTCCACGATCCGCTGCTGGGCCTCTTCCACCTCGGACAACCGCACCGGCCCCATGTACTCCATGTCCTCGGCGATACCCTCGGCGGCCCGCTTGGACATGTTCGAGAAGATCCGCTGCCGGATCTCGTCGGTCGCCCCCTTGAGGGCCATGGTCAGTTCCTTGCCGTCGATCTCCTTGAGGATCTCCTGGATGCTGGCGTCGCTGAGGGTCACGATATCCTCGAAGATGAACATGAGGTTGTTGACCTGGTTGGCCACCTCGTCGTCGATTTCCCGCATCTCGTCCAGGATCTCCTGCCACACCTCGCGCTCGATCTCGTTGAGGACCTCGGCCACCTGCTTCTTGCCCCCGTACTTGGTTTCACGCGCCCGGATCTCACCCTGGAGCTGCCCGGCCAGGACCTTTTCCACCGCCTCGAGTATCTCCGGGTTGGGGGCTTCCAGAACGGCCATGCGATGGGCGACCTCCCCTTGCAACTCGGCCGGCAACAAAGCCAGGATGGGGCCGCTGCTGCGCGGGTCCATGTGCGCCAGGACCACGGCGATGGTCTGGGGATGCTCGTTCTTCAGGTAGTTGGCGATGGTCAGGGAGTCGACGTTCTTCAGGTGCTCGAAGCTCTTGATCTCGCTGTAGCTGGTCACGCGGCTGAGCATGGACGACGCGGCGTGGGTGCCGAAACCGGATTCGAGGATCTGCTTGGCCGTTTCTTCCCCGCCGAAGGCGATCCCGCTGATGCGGCTGCTGATGTTGATGAAATCCCCCAGGACCGCCTTCTTCTCCTTGAAGGTGACATGCCCTATGCCGGCGATCTCGTGAGTGATGTCCTCCACCATGTTCTGGGGCAACTTCGCCATGACCTTGCCCGCAACGTCCGGGCCAAGGGCCATGATGAAAACCGCCGCCTTGCGCACCGATTCATCGTTCACTTCATTCTCCCGCCGCTTGCTGTGACATTTCGCCCAGGTCGATGCCGTGGATCCAGGACTGGATGACCTCGGCCACCCGCTCGGGGTTTTCCGCGGCGAAATCCTGGATGTCCGAGATGACCTGGTCGTTCATCTCGGGGATGCCGTCGAAGTGCTGGGGATCGGCACGGCCGCCGCCGGCTGTGCCGCGCGTCCGGCCGGCACCGGCACCGGCCACCGCGCCGGACCCGGCCGCCAGCAGGGCCGTCAGGTTCTTGCGCAGGACCAGGGCCATGACCAGCATCATGATGACCAGAACGACCTTGCCGCCGTACTGCGTCACCAGCCCGATCAGATCGGGCGAAACCGCCCCGCCACCGGCAAAAGGCTCGGCCGGAGACTGGAAGCGCATGTTGACCACTTCGACCTGGTCACCGCGGGTGGCGTTCAGGCCCACCGCCCGCTCGACCACCTTTTTGAGCTGACCCAGTTCGTCGTCGCTCAGGGGCGTGTAGACAGGCTCCCCGCCGTCGGCGCCCGGTTCGTAATGCCCGTCCACGAACACCGCCACCGAGAGATTCTCGATCCCGCCCGTCTGGGAAACGACATGCTCCAGGGTCTTGTTGATCTCGTAGTTGGTCGTGCTGTTTTCGCTCGTCTCGCCGGTCGACGGGACGCTGCTCTCCTCCCGCACCTCGCTGCGCACGACGGTGGCGGCCGGGTCGTAGATCTCGCGCTGGCGATCGATCTTCTCGAAATTCAGGGTCGCATCGACCTTCACGATGGATTTGCCCGGACCCAGGACCTTGTCCAGCATGCTGGAAGCCTTCTCGGCCAGGTGGTCCTCCACTTCCTTGCGCAGGGCGAGCTGCGTCTCGCTGCGGCCGATCTCGTCGTCGCGAACCGCGTCGGACAGCACCTTCCCGGCCTGGTCCAGAACCGTGACGTTCGCGGGTTCCAGGTTCTCCACGGCACCGGCCACCAGGTTCTGGATTCCGGTGATCTGTTGCCCGTCCAGCCCGCGTCCCCGGCCCAGCTGCAGCACGACGCTGGCGGTCGGCTCGGCGGCCATCTTCTTGAAGATCGAAGGTTTGGGCATCACCAGGTGGACACGCGCTGACTGGATTCCTTGCAGTGACTCAACGGTTTTGGTCAGTTCGCCCTCCAGGGCCCGCTTGAAATTCACGTTCTGCAGGAACTCGGTCAGGCCGTACTGGTTGCCGTCGAAGATCTCGAAGCCCACGGTTCCGGAGGACGGCACCCCCTTGGCGGCCAGGTCCAGCCGCATCTTGTCCTTCATGCTGCTGGGAACCAGGATGGTGGTCCCGCCGTTCTTCAGCTTGGTGGGCACGTCCTGCTTGGCCAGTTCCTGCAAGGCCATCGAAGCGTCCTCGGGCGTCAGATTCGTGAACAGAACGGCCATTTCATCCTTCTGGAGCCAGAACGAGAAGACCACGACGCAGATGATCGAGGCGGTGCTCACGGCGCCCAGGATGACCTTCTGGTTGAAGGAAAGGCCCTTGAAGCGCGCGCCCAGGCTGTCCATGGTCTGCTTGAATCCGTTCACGTTCTACCTCGGTGATCTGGGTGGTTCCGTTTTCCCTGCCGTCAAACCTGCATCCGCATGACTTCCTGGTACGATTCCAGGAGCTTGTTCCTGGTTTCCAGTAGCAACTCGAAAGCCAACTGGGATTCCCTGGCCGCGATCATCACGTCGTGGACCTCGGTTGGCCCGCCGGCGACCATGTCCTCGACCATCGTGTCCCGCCTGGTCTGCAGGGAATCCACCTCGTCGATGGCCTGTTGCAGTTTCTGGGCGAAGCCGGGTTTGACCTGTTCCTGCCGGCCGAGGCCGTACACGGCCTTGGGGTCGAGGGAACCCAGTGATTTCAAGCTGCCGATCGTCATGCTTCCACTCCTGCCGACTGTTTGCCCACGGACCGTCAGATCTTCAGGGCGTCATTGAACATATCCTTGGCCGCCTGCACCGCGCTGACATTGGCCTCGTAGGCGCGGCTCGCCGTGATCATGTCCACCATCTCGGTGATCGGGTTGACGTTGGGCATCAGGACATACCCGTCGGCGTCCGCGTCGGGATGGCCCGGGTCGTAGACGACCCTGAATTCCGAGGAATCGGGCGCGACTTCGGTGGTGCTGTCGACACCTCCGGGTGCGGCGGCCTCGGTGAAACTCGGGGGCACCATGTGCCCCGGCTGCGTCCGGACCATGAAATCCGCCGGGTTGCGCCCCATGGACGCCATGTGCTGCCGGATCTTGTCCCCGAGCACCTGCTTGAAGATGGCGCGCTGGCGCCGGTACGGCGTGCCGTCGGCGGTGCGGGTGGTCTCCGCGTTGGCCAGATTCCGGGCCACCACGTCCATCTTGGTGCGCTGCCCGCGCAGCCCGGAGGCGCTGATCTTGATGGCCGAAAACATTCCGCTGCTCATATGCCTGCTCCTTCAAACACCTAGATGGTCCTGCCCTTGATGGCGCTGCTGAGCATGTTGTAGCGCATGCTCAGCAGCCGGGTCGCCATGCGGTAACTGAGATCGGTGGTCGCCAGCGTGGTCATCTGGTCGTCGATGTCCACGTTGTTGACCCCGTTGTCGAAGCCGGTTTCGGTCTCCACGACCTTTTCCTGCACATCCATGGGATCCTTGGCCCCGATGGGGATATGCCCCGGCTGGGTCACCTCGCCGGGGATGGACATCCTGTTGCGGTCCAGCAGCTCCTCGAACTCCACCTTCTCGGCGCGGTAGCCGGGGGTCTGCACGTTGGCGATGTTGCGGGCGGTCACCTGGTGCCGCCGCGCGTACACGTCCACGGCCTTCTTGAGGGCCGACAGGTGGGTCTGGTCGAACAGTCCGGTCTTGATCATGGCTTTATCCCGGGATCTCCATACCCATGTCGGTATAGAGATTCAGCTTGTTGCGCAGCGTGCGGACGCTGATGCCCAGCTCGTGGGCGGCCTGGGTCCGGTTGCCGCGGGTCAGTTCCAGCTTGCGCAGGATGAGTTCACGTTCCATGTCCTTGAGGGTCATGTCCGGGTTGATGGCCGCCGGTCCGTCGGTCGCGTCCATCTCGTCGGCCAGACCCAGCGCCTTCTCGTCCAGCACGTCGCCACCGGCGAGGATCACCGCGCGTTCGATGACGTTCTGGAGCTGGCGCACGTTGCCCGGCCAGTCCATGGCCAGCATGACCTTCATGGCCTGCTCGGTGATCTCCATGACCGGCTTCCCGTTCTCGGCGCAGAACACCTGGCAGAAATGGTTGGCCAGCAGGGGGATGTCGTCCTTGCGGCGCCGCAGCGGCACGATGTGCATGGGTATGACGTTGAGCCTGAAGTAGAGGTCTTCCCGGAAGTGCCGGGCCTTGATCTCCTCCTTGAGGTTCCGGTTGGTGGTCGCGATGATGCGCACGTCGGCCGAGGTGGCCTCCTTCGAGCCCAGCTTCATGAACTCCCGTTCCTGGAGCACGCGCAGCAGCTTGGCCTGCATGGCGTAGGGCATCTCGCTGATCTCGTCCAGCAGCAGGGTGCCGCCGTCGGCCAGTTCGAACTTCCCCTTGCGCGCCTGCACGGCACCAGTGAAGGCGCCGCGTTCGTGGCCGAACAGCTCGGACTCCAGCAGGGTCTCCGGAATGGCGGCGCAATTGAGCCGGATGAACGGGCCGTCCTTTCGCGGCCCGGACATGTGGATCGCCCTGGCGACGACCTCCTTGCCGGTGCCGCTTTCCCCCTGCAGCAGGACCGTGCCCCGGGAGGTTGCGATCATGGCGATCTTCTCCCGCAGCAGGGTGATTTCCCGGTTGTTGCCGAGCAGACCGTGATGGTCGTTCCGCACCGCGACGTTGCGCCGCAGGGTCTGGTTCTCGCTGCGCAGGCGCATGAAGGCCTGGGCCTGGTCGATGGCGTGGTTCAGCTGGTCCAGGCCGAAGGGCTTGGTCAGGTAGTCGAAGGCGCCCAGCCGGGTGGCGTGGACGGCCTGCTCGATGGTCCCGAAGGCCGTCATCATGATGACCAGGGGCTTGGCGCCGTGGCTGGACATGATCCGTTCCAGCAGACCCATGCCCCCCATGCCAGGCATCTGGATATCGCTGAGCACGAAATCGAAGGTGCCCTGCCGCATCAGATCCCAGGCCTCTTCCCCGCTACCTGCGGTCTTGACCCGGAATTTGCCCGCCAGGGAAGCCTCCAGGAAGTCACGCATGGTCCCCTCGTCGTCGGCTATCAGGATGCTACGCTTATGCTCCATCTCCGGCCTTTCCTGCCAGGACGGCTGACCTCGCAGCCACCGCCACCTCCATGGTCACCTTGGTACCCAGACCGTGGTCGCTCGACAGCGACCAGTCCAGGCCGTGCATATCCAGAATCGTCTCCACCCGTGACAACCCGATGCCCAGATGGCCGGGCTTGCCCGTGACGAACGGGTCCCGCACCTGGCCGCCCAGGTGCAGGGGGATGCCGCCGGCATCGTCGCTGACCGTCAGGGTAATGCGGCCTGATTCGCTCCTGCCGCTGCTCACCACGACCCGGACCTCGCCCGCGTGGCCGTCTCCACCCTCGGCTGCGTTGTCCAGGATATCCTTCAGGACCTGGATCAGATCGGCGGCCGGAAGCATCAGGCGCCCCGGCAGTTCCGCTTCCCCGTGGACCCGGAGGTTGTTATGCCGCCGGCACGCCTGATCGAGGCAGAACGCCAGCACCTGGTCGGCATCCTGTTCGGCATGTTCCAGGGGCGCGGGCGCGGTCATCCCGTCCACCGAGGCGAACAGACTTTCCATCTTCTCGACTTCCCTGATGATCTTCTGCGCCCAGCTGGCATGCATGCCGGCATCCTGACCCAGCTGGGCGATGAGGCTGGCATAACCCTTGATTCCGCACAGGGCGTTGCTCGTCTTGTGGAGGTACCCCCGCAGCAGCCGCTGCTGGGGTTTGGCAGCGGCCGAATCCCACCGCACGCCTTGGTGCCGCGGTTCGCAGGGGCTGACGGTCGGTTCCAGAAGACCTTGCATCAAAATTCCCTCGCCTGTTGCAGGAGGATCAGATCGTTCTTTTCCTCGGTGGCCAGGATCTCCTCGATGATCCTGGCCACTGTGCGCAAGGCCGCGTTGAGGCGCGCCCGGGCGCTGACCGACCAGGTCCCGCGGCCAGCTTCCCAGGCCTCCTTCTCGCGCCCGTGGGACGCTTCCAGGCGGCTGACCGTATCCAGGCAACTTTTCTTGGTTTCCAGCAAACTGCGGATTTCCTGCAGCGAGGCGCCCCTGCTCAGGGCCTCCCCCTGCCGCAGGGAAAGTTCGAGAACCTGGCCGTAGATCCGCTTCTCGTCCTCGTACAGCCCCAACAGGCGTCCCAGGACATCGGCTTCGACGGCGCGTCCGTCAGGGTTTGTAGAAACGGCTGGTGCCATACGGCTCGCCTTCCCTTCTGATGCGTTCCAGTTCCGCAGCCGTCTTGGCCATGGCGCAGGCCTGGTCGTGCCACGAGGTCGCGATCTTGGCGTCGCACACGGCGCTGTAGCCGGTTTCGGCCGCCAGGAAATCGCCCGCACCCAGGTCCATGCCGGCCAGCTGGTAGCTCGCCCAGAGTTTCAGATCCTCGAGGGGGGACTCGGCCAGGGCGCTGTACAGACGGCGCGCCTGGTCCGCCAGGCCAAGGCGGAAAGAGGTGTCGGCAAGGGCCGTGATCACCCAGCCGCGTTGGGCCTCGGTCAGGCCCAGGCTCAACCCGCCGTTGCGGACCAGCCGCCCCAGCTGGAGATACAGGGCCTGGGGCCTGTCCAGCCGCTCAAGGGCGCGGGCGGCCCAGTAACGGACCGGCGGCGTCGGTTGCCGGGTATCGATCCGCAGGGAATCCACCAGCGTGGCCAGCTGGGCCTTGTTGGCCTCGACCAGGCACCAGCGCAGGGCGAGGACGATTTCCGTTTCCGGAGCCTGATCCAACCCGGCGCCCGCCAGGCGGACGACTTCCCCGGCCATGCGCAGGGAATCGCCCGCGGCGATGGCCGCGGCCATGGACTCCAGCCTGATCTCGGAGTTGAAATCCCCGCCCGAATCCTTGGCCGCCGCGGCGTCGAACCACACCAGGGAGGAATCGAATTCGGTCAGGTTCACGTAGTTGCGGGCATTGGCGAGGGCCACCAGGGGGGACAGATCATCCGCCTGTGCGGGGTCGCTGAACTGGGTTTCTAGCACGGCCAAGGCCTTGGCGATGGTCAGATGCCGGTAGGCGGTGGTGTCGACCAGGGCCACCTCATCCCGGCCGAAGGGGAAGAGCTTGAAATTCTCGGCCACGGACTTTTCCCGCCGCAGGGAAACTTCCTGTTCCAGGGAATGCAGCCACTGCAGGTACCCGGCCAGTCCGGTTTCGTCAAGGGGCGCCATGGCTTGTGAGGAAGGTGCCGGGGCGGACGGAGCCTGCGCGCAAGCCACGGCCGCCAAGGCCAGCATCAGCCCCGCCATCAAACCTGAAAATTTCCACCGCATATCCCACATGGTCATTTTTTCCTATGGCTGGCAGTTCTCTCCCATCGGTGCCGGCACCGCAAAGCCCATGCCGGACCCGGGCATCTGAGAGGATCCTTTCACCGTGCGGGGTAGGGAACCGGGACCGCCGGCCCATGAGTCCGATAAACGATATGATGGCAATAGCTTGCAGAGGCTTTCCGCCATCAGGGGAAGGTTGAGAGGCGGGCGTCAAAGCCCAGGGGATCCCCAAAAAAATCCGGGCCCCCCTGGACCCGGATCAGGCACTGACAAAATAATTGGCAAGCGGTGGCCAGCACCGGACGGGCGGGCCGAACCTAAACAGGGGTCCGGAACCGCGGTTCAGTTCTCGGCCACATCGGATTTCAGGGCGCCTTCGTCCGCCTCGGCGGCCTCGTACTGGCGCAATTTTTCCCGCAGGGTCTGGCGGCTGATCCCCAGGATACGGGCGGCCTTGGACTTGTTGTTTTCGGTCATCTCCAGGGTGTACAGGATGTGCAGACGCTCCACCTCGGCCAGAGGGACCATGCCCGTGGCCCGGCCCAGCGCCTGCTGGCGAGAACTCGTCCGGGGATTGCGGCCGTCCAGGACATGGGCCGGGAAGTGCTCCGCCTCCAGTTGGCGGGGTTCCTCCAGGATCATGATGCGCTTGAGCAGGTTCTTCAGCTCGCGCACGTTGCCGGGCCAGGGGTACTTCTGCAGCGACTCCAGGAGGGTCTTGTCCACCGGGGCGCATTCGAGCCCCAGTTGCTGGTTGAATTCACGCAGGAAGGAATTGATGAGCACTTCCAGATCCTGAGGGCGCTCACGCAGGGGTGGCACGTGGATTTCCAGAACCTGCAGGCGGTAGTAGAGGTCGTTGCGGAAGGTGCCGGCCTCGATGGCCTCGGCCAGCCGCTGGTTGGTGGCGGCCACGATCCGGGCCTTGACCTCCAGGTCATCCTTGCCCCCCACGCGGCGGAAGCGACGGTTCTCCAGGACCCGCAGCAGGCGGCTCTGCAGCAGGATGCCCATCTCCCCGATTTCATCCAGGAAGATGGTGCCCTGGCCCGCCAGTTCGAACAACCCTTCCTTGCGGGACTTGGCGTCGGTGAAGGCGCCTTTCTCATGGCCGAGCAGCTCGCTTTCCAGCAGGGTTTCGGGCACCGCCGCGCAGTTGATCTCCATGAAACGATCCTGGCTGCCGGAACTGACCTCGTGGATGGCCCGGGCGATGATTTCCTTGCCCGACCCCGACTCCCCCTGGATGAGGATGGAGGTGTCGTTACCGCTACGGCTGTTGCCGATCTTTTCCATCATTTCAGCCACGCGGGCCAGCCCCGGGCAGGACTTGATCATGCGCATGTACCGGCCATCCATGTCCGGCGTCCCGGCCCGCGGTGCAGGATGCGGTGCAACTTCCTGGCCGGCCCGGTCCTGCACCAGGGCCGTGGTGGCGCGCAAGGCCGCCCTGACCTGCTTCTTGATGGTCCCCAGCTTGAAGGGCTTGGGGATGAAGTCATAGGCCCCGCTGCGCATGGCGCTGACGGCGGTGTCCACGTCGCCGTACGCGGTCATCATGATCACCGGCACCTGGCTGCCCTGGTTGCGCAGGGCCTGCAGGATATCCAGCCCGGAAATCCCGGGCAATTTCAGGTCGGAAATCACCAGGGAAAAATCCTGCCCATGGCAAAGAGCCAGGGCTTCTTCGCCGTTCTCGGCGCACGCGACTTCGTAGCCGGCGGCCGCCAGGGACTCGCGCAGGGAATCGCGGATGGTGGATTCATCGTCGACGACAAGGATCTTCGGTTTCATTCGGCTACCTCCATGCGGCCCAGGCCCCGGCCGTCCGCCGCGGCATGCGGCAGGACCACCCGGAACACCGTCGTGTCCTGGGACCGCACTGCTGTGATGTCACCACCGTGGGCGGTGATGATCTTATGGCAAAGCGAGAGCCCCAGCCCGGTGCCGGAACTCTTGGTGGTGAAAAACGGTCTGAAAATCCGGTCCTGCGCCCCCGGGGCGAAGCCCGGCCCGTCATCCCGCACGTTCAGGATGACCCCAGGCGCCAGGAAACGCCCTGTCCCTTCCCGTGACGGCAGCTCCACCGCGTCGGACACGGCGATCTCCAGACGGACCTTGCCGCCCTCGGCGCAGGCGTCGATGCCGTTCAGCAGCAGGTTCAGCAGGACCTGCTTGATCTGGGCTGCATCCAGCTCGCAGGACCATCCCCGACGCGCGGCGTCCCCCCGCAAGGGCGCGCTGTCCAGGGTCAGTTCCACGGCCTTGGCCTCGGCGCGGCTACGGCACAGTTCCAGGGTGTCGCCCGCAAGTTCCCGGATATCGGCCGCGGCGAGCTGGGGGTGGTAAGGCCGCGTGAAATCGAGCATGCGGTCGATGGTGGAATTGATCCGTTCCACCTCCCGCGTGATGACCTCGATGTAACGGATGCGCTCATCGCCGTGATTCAGCTGGTCGGCCAGCAATTCGGCCTGGGCGCTCAGCCCCATCAGGGGGTTGCGGATCTCGTGGGCCAGGGTGGCGGACATCTCCACCAGCCCCTGCAGCTGGTCCACGCGCCTGCGTTCCTGCTCCAGCTGCCTGCGCTCCCGCTGGTCCTCGGCGACCACCACCAGCCAGGTCTGGTTCCGGGCTTGGCCCTGCATGAGGGAGGACTGGATGGCCACGGGGACGACCTCCCCCCCCGCGCTGGTGATCTCGCCTTCGCCCCGGAACACGCCGTCGGCTTCCTGGCGGAGAAACGGCATGAGCAGCCCCCGCTGGCCTGCGACCTTCAGGCGGCACTCGGTGATCAACTCGGGGAAATCCGCCCCCGGCCCCACGGCCTCGGACAGCCGCCCCCGGCCGATGCGGTACAGGAAGGCGCTGGGATCCCCGGCCGGCCCGGCCGACCCGGTGAGCATCTCCTGGCCCGCCTGGTTGCAGTACACAGTGGCGCCGGCCTCGTCGAAAACCCAGATGCCGCTGCTGACGGTCTCCAGGACCCGGGCGTTGAACAGCCCGATGTCGCGGATCCGGTCCAGCATCTGGGCTCCGGCCACCTCCTCGGCCATGACCACCTGCACCGCCTGCAGAAAAGGCATGAACCGTTGCCGCGTCAGTTCCGCCCCCTCGGCGGCCGCGAACAGCAGCAACAGGTAGCCCAGGCGCATCCCCTGGTGGTCCAGCGGCAGGGCGATGATCCGGCTGCCGCCGTCAAGCCCGGTCCCGGCCGCGGGCAGGCCCGGGCCGCCGAAAACCTCCTGGTCGGCGAGGGCCGCCCCCACCTTGTCCCGCACCCCGTCCTGCAGCTTCAGCAGGACGCGCGCCCAGGAACCGTCCTCCCACCCCCAGGTGTGGCGGGCCTGGTACTCGCCCCCCACCGCCGACTTCAGCACGAGGGTCGCCCCGGCGGCGTTGAGGAATTCACCCAGCTCGCCGAGGATCCTGCCGAGCACCTCGTCCCAGTTGCGCGCCTGGCTCAGCTCCCGCCCGAAGCGGTACAGAAGGGAGAGCTCTTCCATGTCATGGGTCAGGCGGCGGTTCACCTCCTCGAGGGTCTCCTGGGCGTGGAGCAGATCCCCCGCGTTGCGCTCGTAGGCCGCACCCAACGAATCCTTCATCCTCCGCAACAAGGCCTGGGTCTGGGCATTGTCCTGGATGATGAGGCGGCTCTGCCGGCGCATGGCCAGCTTCTTTTCCGCGCGGATCAGGAGGTTGAGCCAGTCGCTCCGGTTCAGGGGCAATTCCAGGGCGTCGAAAAGGCCGCGGCGGAACAAGCGGACCATGAGGGAGGAATCAAGCCCCCCGTGCAGTAGCACGCTCAGGTGGGGCGTGCCTTCCCCGGCCAACCGAGCCAGCCAGCTTTCCAGCCGATCGGCGCCATCGGGCCCGGCGAAGGCATCCTGATGCAGGACGAGGATCCTGGCCGTTTCCCGGTCCTGTTCCTCCAGCAACCACTGCAGGGCGTCTTCCGGATTCGAAAAGCCATAACACCCGAGAGGGTCAAGAAGGTCGGCATCGGCCCAGGCTGCGGGGCCGATCAATACGGCCTCGCGGGGGCAAGGGTCGGGAATCTGGTAAAGATCCGCTTTCATCGCTGATTCCCAGGAATGGGTTCAAAGCAAATAGATCAGATGCAACTGTAAAGTTATTTACCATGCGTATCAATAAAAAAAGCCGCTGGGGCAAAAGAAAACGGGCCGGTCAAAAGACCGGCCCGCACAATTCCACCCCGCTCGGAGGTGAAAACGGAAACCTCAAGGAGTCAGCTTGTCCAGGGCCGCAAGCACCCCCGACAGTTTTCCGGCCACTTCCTCGCGCACGGCGGGAGACTGATAGAACCCCTGGTCAAGGCGCTTGCGGGCCTGATCCACCTTCTGTTGGCGCACGTCCGGAAGGGCCTCGAGGGCCGCCCGGCCCGTATCGACCGCCTGCCGTAGATCCACCAGTTGCCTGCCCGCCTGGGAAATCACGGCCTGATCACGCGTAGGAGCCGCCTTGCCGCCATCGGATGGGGCCCCTGCGGGAGCCGTATCGCCGCCGAGGTGCTGGTTATCGGTCTGCTGCGTGTTGCGGAAGCCCTTGAGGGCCCCCTGCCGCGTCAGATTGGGTCCCTGAATCCTGTCCATCGCCATGTGTCATCCTACCTTCGGTGTCAGCTGAAGATACATAGGCCATGATCGGCCATGCCGAGCACGAGCAAGTGAGGTGCCAATCCTGCACGGAACCCCCATGTTATCCTCTCTCGGCATATTCGTTATCGGCAGCTTCGCCCGAAACTTGAGTGCCAAGCGCGGTCAAAACCGGTTCTCCTGGGAAAATAACCAACCCCTTGCGGAGGAGCAACCTCGCCCGATCCACCCGCCCGACCCCGAAATTGGCCCGGACGGCCTCGACCCAGCAGTCGGGAACATCGGGCCGGTCCGACAGGGCCCGTTCGCAGTGACCGAGGGCCGATTGGGGATCATCCCGCCAGACCAAGCGGGCAAGCATCAATCTGGTCCGGAATAGCTCGGAGTGGCCGGGGGCAACCTCCAGAGCCCGCTGGCAGACCCGGCCTGCGAATTCCCGCCGGCCCTCCCCGGCCAGATGCCCCGCGAATTCGGTCAGCAAAACCGGATCGTGAGGGTGATCCTTGACCTCCCTGCGCAGCAATTCCCCGTTGCGGCGCAACCGCCGCAGGTACCCCCCGGAACCCTCCAGATGCCCGTAATGGTGGATCGCCGCATCGGGATATTCCCTTGTTAACCCGTAAGTTTTGGGATTTTTCTCAAGTGTTTCATGAATGCGCCCGGTGTAGCGCAGGCCCCGATCTCCGGGCAGGATCCTGATCTGCTGGCGCGGGATGTAGCCAGGAGCCCCCTGGGCCCAGACCATGTCCTCGGCAACCACCGGCACGAAACCCAGGTGACCGGTGCAGAAGGTGTAGTTGCGCTGCTGGAGGATCCCCAGACAAGGCTGAGCCTCCTGCAACCAGGCCCTCAACCGCATCTGGTGGTCCGGGGCGATGGACTCGTCACAATCGAGGACCAGGATCCAGCGGCCACGGCACCGGGCCAGGGATTCATTGCGGGCGGCGCTGAAATCCTGCCGCCACCGGCTGGAAATCACCCGGGCGCCGGCGGCTTCAGCAACCCGGGCGGATTCATCCCGGGAACCTGTGTCCACCACAACTGCTTCGTCGTAGAGCTGCCGGTGGTTGCGCAGCAAAGGGCCCAGCAGGGCCGCCTGGTCGCGGACGATCACCGCGAGGCTCAACAGGGTTTGCGGCATGGTTCATCCCCACTTGCAAGGAAAAGCGCCTGGCCGGCGCGAGGTTTCTGCCTCGTCCATGCCAGGCCCATGCCAGGCTTCCGGTCCAAAATTACCGGGCCTCTAGACTGAATCGAATCCCCACACCCCCACCTTGATGACCCCGGGTTGCACCTGGCCATCCGCATCGACCCCGCCCAGCCAGAAACGGGCATCCTCCAGCGCGCCCTGCGGTAAGGGCGCCTCGTGGCCCGTCAGGGCACACAGCACCTCATGATCCAGCACGCACCACAGCCCCGCAGGCCGGATCTCCCACCCCGCGCCGTGGTTGACGAGCATCTCGGCCAGGGCCTCCTCGCCCGCGGGAACCAGGACACGGGAGGCCAGTTTCATGTCCCGGGCGTGCAACAACAGGGGCAGGACGCAGTCGGCGGGACCATCCCATTCCACCACATAGCCGGGAAAATCCGCCCCCTTGCCGCAGAATACCGCACCCAGGCCGCCTCCCTCGCGGGAACCGGTCTGCTGCCAGACCAATCCCCTGGTGCCGGGCATGGCGTACAGGATGGCGAAGTCCCCTGGTTCACGCAGGGTACGGCAGGGATGCAGGCCATAGAGCCTGGCCACCTCGTCCACGTCCCCGGCCGTCAGGGGCCGGGCCGCCCCCGGAGGGAACTCGGAGGGGTCCACCGTCACGGGTTCCAGGTCCAGATGCAGTTCCCAACCGGCAGGAACGAAACCGCGCCCGGCATAAATTTCCGGTTGGTCCGTCCAGAGAACCGCAAGGGGCACGCCCTGGCTCCGGAGCTGCTCCAGCATGGCTTCTTGCAGTTTGCGGCTTATCCCCTGTCCGCGAAAATCCTTCCGCGTGACCACGCTGCCGATCCCGGCCACATCGATGTTGCCATAATTCGTTGTCAATGGTCGTGTTAACGAGGCGATGCCGCCGGCAAGCAGGCCGTCGTCGCTACGTGCGATCAGCATATTCTCCCGATTCTCATCGTGCAAAATGAGAGGAAAGTCATCCCAGGCGTGGGTTTTTGCACGATGTGGCCTGATCTCTGCATCAACGAGGACCAGGAACTCGGCATATTCTGCTGAAGTGGGCTTGTCAATGCGCATCATTGGACTTCCGACCGGGCTTTCTGCACGGGAACCGACGGAAGGTAGCCTACCGGCGAGCCGGTTTCCGGGCAAGCTGCAATTGATGATTCGGACCGAGCGATCCGGCCGGTAAGGAAACCGGACACGGGCGCCGCAATCAGGGAGGGCTAGACCATGGGTCTGCGCGTCAACACCAACGTGGCATCTTTGAATGCCCAACGACATTTGTATGACACGACCACCAAATTCCAGAAATCGATGGAGCGGCTCAGCTCCGGTATGCGCATCAACCGCGCCGGCGACGACGCCGCGGGTCTGGCCATCAGCGAAGGACTGAAATCGGATATCCGCGCCCTCCAGCAGGCCAGCCGCAACGCCGCCGACGGCATCTCCCTGGTGCAGACGGCCGAGGGTTCCCTCGACGAGGTCAACAACATCTTGCTGCGTCTGCGGGAACTGGCCGAGCAGGCCGCCACCGAAACCCTCGGCGAGGACGAACGCGGCTACCTGCAGAACGAATTCGATGAGCAGCTCAGCGAAATCGACCGCATCGCCTCCACCGCGGAGTTCAACGGGTTGAAGCTGCTGGACGGCAGCGTCACATCCTTGAACGTCCAGGTGGGCATCGGCACCGACGTGAACACCAGCGCGGTGAGCATCGACCTGAGCCAGCCCATGAGCACTTCGGACCTGGGTCTGACCTCCGGCACCATCCGCATCGACGGCACCAACGGGGCCAACGCCCTGACCGCCATCGCGGCCATCACCGCCGCCACCGGCTCGGTGAGCTCGGTGCGGGCCGGCTTCGGCGCAGCCCAGAACCGTTTCGAGACCTCCATCCGCAACATCAACATGACCGCGGAGAACCTTTCGGCAGCCAACAGCCGGATCCGCGACGTGGACGTGGCGCTGGAGACCTCCAACATGACCAGCCTGCAGATCCTGCAGCAGGCCGGCGTCTCCATCCTGTCCCAGGCCAACACCACCTCCCAGCTGGCGTTGAACCTGCTGCAGCGGTAAGAGGCGTCCAGGGGACGGATCCCCTGACTGAATCATCGACAGCCAAGGGCCGGAGACCCCCGTGGTTTCCGGCCCGCCCGGCTTCCTCCTGTTTCCCCCCTATTTTTTTCTAAAGGTTTTCCCAGCGGGCCCGATCAAGGGTTCGTGCCGCGCAGATGGCTCGGGGAAGGGAATCCCTGGCAGGGCCCTGCCGCACAGAAAAACAGGTCCTTCCCCGGACCGCACAACCCTCAGCGTTTTCAAGGAGGAAAACCATGGGCATCCGGATCAACACGAACATCAGTTCCATCACCACCCAGCGCCACCTGCTGAACTCCACCAACATGTTCGCCAAGAGCATGGAGAAGCTCAGCTCAGGTCTGCGCATCAACCGCGCCGGCGACGACGCCGCCGGTCTGGCCATCAGCGAGGGCTTGAAGTCCGACCTGCGCGCCCTGGACCAGGCGAGCCGCAACGCCGCCGACGGCATCTCCCTGGTGCAGACCGGCGAGGGCAGCCTGGACGAGGTCTCCAACATCCTGCTGAGGATGAAGGAGCTGTCCGAGCAGTCCCTCAACGGCACCCTGAGCAACACCGAGCGGACCTACCTGAACGCGGAGTTCACCAACCTCAAGAGCGAGATCAACCGCATCAGCGACTCCACCGAGTTCAACGGCGTCAAGCTGCTGGACGGCAGTGAAACCAGCCCGGTCAAGATCCAGGTCGGCATCGGGACGGCGACGGCCGATTCGGTGAGCATCGACCTGAGCGACGATCTCGATGCCGCCGGCATCGGCATCTCGGGGTCCATCGACACCTCGGCCAACGCGACGACGGCCATGGGGCAGATCGATGACGCCATCGCGGCGGTCACCAGCGCCCGCTCAACCTTCGGCGCCATCCAGAACCGGCTGGAGAGTTCCATCCGGAACATCGCCCTCCAGTCGGAGAACCTGGCGGCCGCCAACAGCCGGATCCGGGACGTCGACGTGGCCAAGGAAACTTCCACGTTGACCAGCTACCAGATCCTGCAGCAGGCCGGCGTTTCCATGTTGTCCCAGGCCAAGCAGGCCCAGGGGCTGGCACTGGCCTTGTTCCAGTAGCTCGTTCCAGGAGAGGAAGGGCGGAGGTTTTGACCTCCGCCCTTCTTTTTTTATCTAAAGTAATTTTTTCTTTTGCCGATACTTTTTGATGTATGAGGGATTCCCCCTCACCCCACCCGGCCAGGAAGGCGTTCATGAGGTGGGCCTCGAGAGTCCCTTCATTTCAAGGAGGAATGAAATGGGCATCCGCATCAACACCAACGTCAGCTCCATCAACACCCAGCGCCACCTGCTGAACTCGACCACCATGTTCGCCAAGAGCATGGAGAAGCTCAGCTCCGGCCTGCGCATCAACCGCGCCGGGGACGACGCCGCCGGCCTGGCCATCAGCGAGGGCTTGAAGTCCGACCTGCGCGCCCTGGATCAGGCGAGCCGCAACGCCGGCGACGGCATCTCCCTGGTGCAGCTTGGCGAGGGCAGCCTGGACGAGGTCTCCAACATCCTGCTGCGGATGAAGGAACTGGCCGAGCAGTCCCTCAACGGCACCCTGAGCAACACCGAACGCACCTACCTGAATTCCGAGTTCACCAACCTCAAGAGCGAGATCAACCGCATCAGCGACTCCACCGAGTTCAACGGGGTCAAGCTGCTGGACGGCAGTCAAACCACCGCGATCAAGATCCAGGTCGGCATCGGGACGGCCTCGGCCGATTCGGTGAGCATCGACTTGAGCGACGATCTGGATGCCGCCGGCATCGGCATCAGCGGATCCATCGACACGTCGTCCAACGCGACCACGGCCATGGGGCAGATCGATGATGCCATCGCCACGGTGACCAGCAGCCGGTCCACCTTCGGCGCCATCCAGAACCGCCTGGAGAGCTCCATCCGCAACATCAATCTGCAGACGGAGAACCTGGCGGCCGCCAACAGCCGGATCCGGGACGTGGACGTGGCCAAGGAGACCTCGGCCCTGACCAGTTACCAGATCCTGCAACAGGCGGGGGTTTCCATGTTGTCCCAGGCCAACGCGGTCTCGGGACTGGCGCTGGCGCTGTTCCAGTAGCCGGACCGGGCGGGGGCTCGATGGGCCCCCGCCCCCAACCGGAGGTGGCACCATGGCAGCCATCAGCAACATCCACCCAACTGGCGGGGGCATCCCCCCCGTAACAAGGGCGGCGCCGGAACGAAAGGTCCCGGAAGTGGGACCACAGGCAGCCACCCACTCCGTGCGGGGAAACGGGGCATCCCCGGAATTCCACGAGCTCGCGGACCGGCTCGCCGGCAAGCTGGAACTCCTGGGCCAGGGCCACCGGGTCGCCGTTCGCTGGGATGAAGAACGGAGCGCACCCATCATCCAGGTGCTCAACAAGGAAGGGAAAGTCCTCAACCAGTTTCCGCCGGAGAAAATCCTAAACCTGCGCCGGGTCCTGGCCGAACTATCGGGCATGGTCATCAACCGGACGACCTGAAGGAGCGCGGGGACGTCGAAGGATCGACACACCTGACCGCAGGAGCAAATATGAGCGCCATCACTTTCTCGGGTCTTGCCACGGGCATGGACACCGCGAGCATCGTTTCGCAGCTGGTGGAGATCAAGCGCCAGCCGATCTACCGCCTGCAGAACGACCAGCAGGATTACCAGAACCAGATCAGCGCCCTGGATACCCTGAAGACCAAGCTGCTGGCCCTGCAGACGGCCGCCCAGGACATCGATACCGCCAACGAGTTCGCCTCCCTGACCGCCACCTCCAGCGAGAGCAGTATCCTGGGCGTGACCGCCGGCACGGAGGCTGCGGCCGGTTCCTACGACATCGTCGTCAATTCCCTGGCCACGGCCCAGAAGGACCAATCCCAGGGCTACGACAGCAAGGACGCCGGCGTGGGCGAAGGGACCATTTCCTTCACCGTCAACGGCGAGACCACCGACTTGACCCTCACCGGGTTCAACAGCCTCGAATCCCTCAAGAACTCCATCAACAACGATGTTCCGGGCGTCAATGCCTCCATCATCTACGATGGTTCGGACACCGGTGGCTACCACCTGTTGTTGAGCAGCACCGAGGCCGGCAGCGCCGGGGCCTACACCGTGGACATGAGCGGCCTGTCCGGAGGCACCGCCCCGGTCATGACCAGCAAGCAGACCGCCACGGATGCTTCCCTCGAGATCGACGGCATCGCCGTGACCGCCACGAGCAACAACCCCACGGACGTCATCAGCGGCCTGACCCTGGACCTGAAGGACGCGGATCCCGGGACGACCGTCCACGTGGATGTCGAGATGGACACCACCGGCATCTCGGACAAGGTCGAGGCCATGGTCAACGCCTACAACGACCTGTTCACCTACATCAACACCCAGTCCGCATCCGACGGCACCCTGCACGGCAACCCCACCTTGAGCTCGGTGGCCAGCCGGGTGGAGAACCTGTTCGTCAGCGGCCTGGACGGCGGCCTGGGCGACATCACGAACTTCTTCCAGGTGGGCATCACCAGGGGCAGCGACCGGCAGCTGGTCTTCAACTCCGATGATTTCGCCGACGCCCTCGACCAGGACTTCAGCGGTGTCCGGGATCTGTTCATCGAGCGGGACGGGAACCTGGGCAAGATGTATCTGCTGGATTCCTCCATCAATGACATGACCGACAGCTTGGACGGGATCTTCAAGATCGCCACCGATTCCCTGAACCGGAAGATCGACAACGCCGACGACACCATCGACCGCTACGAGCGCAGCGTGGATTCCTACCAGAAGACCCTGGAGGCGAAGTTCACCGCCATGGAATCCATGGTCGCCCAGCTCCAGGCCCAGGGTAATTACCTGATGGGTCTTTCCACACCCGTTGCCTAGCCAGAAAGAGCGCCATGTTGAATCCGCAAGGGTTGGAACAATACAAGCAAGACAACGTCTCCTCCATGCCCAGGGAGAAGCTGGTCGTCCTCCTGTACGAGAGGCTCATCTCGGACCTGCGGGACTCCCTTGCTGACATCGAGAAGAACGACCGCCTGGCCATGACCAGGAACATCAACCATGCGACCAGGATCATCAGCGAACTGCGCCTGGCCCTGGACCATGAAATCGGGGGAGAAATCGCCCGGAACCTGGATTCCCTGTACAGCTACGCGTTCTCCGAATGCCTGCAGCAGCTGGTGGACAGGAACCCCGCCCACGCCCGCAACGCCATCGAAGTCTTGAGCCCGCTGTTGGAAGCCTGGCGCCAGATTCCGGTGGGGACGGCCGACAGGGCGGCCCGGGATCTCGCCCGCGGCACGAATCCTGCTCCTGAAACCCAAAAGGAGACCGCCGCGCCCGCCCCTTCAAGGCCTCAGGCCACCGCACCGGAAACCACTCCCACGGTCGGGTCGCTGTCGGTATCGGCATGATATGACTCTGTATGACGCCATTGCCGAGGTGCTGGATCTGACCGGCGCCATCGAGGACGCCCTCGCCCACGACAACCACCTGGCGGCCCTGGAGATGATTCCGCAGCGCGGCCTGGCCATGGAACGGTTCCGCGAGGCCCACCGCAGCGCCGGCCCGGAAGAGCTCAGCGCCTGCTGTCGGCAGCTTGTGGAGCTGAAGCGCAGGGATGAAAAGCTGCAACGGGAAGCGGGTAGCCGGCTGCAGGAAACGGCCGAAATCCTGCACGGCCATGCGGCGTCCCGGGGCCACCGGCCCGAGAACCAGGCCTGCCTGAGCGGATGCCTGGACCGGCGGGCCTGAAAAACCGCCCCCTCTTACAAAAAAGGCTC
>JANTFX010000014.1 GCA_024763215.1 Candidatus Krumholzibacteriia bacterium
GTTGAACGTCAGCAGCCCCACGCTGGGAGGGCAATCGATCAGGACGTAGTCATAGGGCATGGCGCTGCGGCGCAGCTTGACGCGCAGGCGGCGGTCCTTCTCGGGGTCACGGGCCAGTTCCTGCTCCACGGCGCTCAGCTCGATGTCCGCGGGCACCAGGTGCAGGGTCGGCTCCACCTCCAGGAACACATCCTCCACCAGGATATCGGAAGTCAGATAAAGATCGTAGGTGCTGAGGGAGAAATCCCTCTCCTGAATGCCGAACGCCAGGGTCGCGTGCCCCTGGGGATCGTTGTCGATGAGCAAAACCTTCTTTTGGCGCTGGGAAAGCGCAGCGGCGAGGTTGGTCGCGCAGGTTGTCTTGCCGCAGCCTCCTTTTTGGTTCACCAGGGCGATGACTCTCATATCGAATCCTTTCGATCATAGCATCCTAGCCCGACCGGCATCTCCTGGACCGGAACATCTATTTCGAAAGGTCGGCCCGCCCCGGGGGGACGGCCAAGCCTGATGGCAGTATTCTAGAACCACCACCCCGGCTGTCAATCATATATTTTAATGAAAACTTTAGTCCCGGGTCAACCGCCCGGGGACCACCAGAGCGCCACCAGCAGGCCGCACGCGATGCCGCCGAGGACCTCCCCCCAGGTATGGCCCATCAGCTCCCGCAACCGGCCTCCCTGCAGGGTCTCCCACCCATGAACCCCGCCGTCGAGCATCTCGTTGAGCAACTGCGCCTGCTTGCCCATTTCCTGCCGCAGGCCCGTGGCCTCGAAGATCACGAAGAGGCTGAAGATCAGGACCAGGCTGAACAAAGGGGAATCCAGCCCCTCGCTGCGGGCGACCAGGAAGCTGAGGGTGGTCACCGTGGCGGCATGGCTCGAGGGCATGCCGCCATTGGTGAAGAACAGCCCCGGCCGCCAGCGGCGGTGGAACAGGAGTTCCAGCAGGACCTTGGCTGCCTGGGCGACCAGGCCGCTGGCCAGGGCCAGCACGCCGGGGTTATGCCACATGGCGCCTCCGGGACCAGGGCATCAATAGGCCCCCAGGTAGCGATCCAGTTCCCAGGACCCGACCTGGGCGCTGTACTCGCGCCACACCGCCCGCTTGGCGGCGATGAAATGGGTGAAGATATGATCCCCCAGGGCGGCGGCCATCACCTCGTCCCGCTCCAGTTCCTCCACGGCCTCCCACAGGTCCCGGGGCAGCTGGGTGATACCCATGTCGTCCTTCTCCCGCTCCGTCATGCCGAACACGTTGCGGTTGACCGGCGGCCCCGGATCCAGGCGCTTCTCCATGCCGTCCAGGCCCGCGGCCAGCATGACCGCGAAGGCCAGGTACGGATTGCAGGCCGGATCCGGCACCCTGACCTCGCACCTGGTGCCGGCGCGGCGGCGGGCCGGCACGCGGATCAGGGGGCTGCGGTTGTGGTCGGACCAGGCCACGTTGGTCGGCGCCTCGTAGCCGGGCACCAGCCTCTTGTAGGAGTTGACCAGGGGGTTGGTGATGGCCACGAAGGAGCGCGCGTGGCGCAGCAACCCGCCGATGTAATGCAGCATTTCCTCGCTGAGCTGGTTCTCCGCCTCGGCGTCGAAGAAGATGTTCCGCGGCTCGCCGTCCTCCATCCGCAGCAGGGACTGGTGGGTGTGCATGCCCGAGCCGTTGACCCCGGCCAGGGGCTTGGGCATGAAGGTCGCATGCAGACCGTAGTCCAGGGCGACCTTCTTGACGACCATCCTGAAGGTCGTGACCCGATCGGCCGTCTCCAGGGCCTCGGCATACTTGAAATCGATCTCGTGCTGCCCCGGCGCCACCTCGTGATGGGCGGCCTCGATCTCGAAATCCATGGCCTCCAGGGCATCGACGATGTCCCGCCGGGCGTCCTCCCCCAGATCCACCGGGGAGAGGTCGAAATACCCGCCCGTATCGTGGGTCAAGGTCGTGGCCTTGCCCATCTGATCGGTGTGGAAGAGGAAGAACTCCAGCTCAGGGCCGCACACCGGCACCAGATCCAGCTTCGCGAAGCGGGCCAACAGCCGTTTGAGGGTCAGGCGCGGGCAACCGGCAAAGGGTGTCCGGTCGGCGTTGAACACATCGCAGATGAGCCGCGCCACCTTCTGCCCCCCCTCGCTGAAGGGGAAAACCGCGAAGGTCTTCAGGTCGGGCACCAGGAGCATGTCCGATTCCTCGATGCGGGCGAAACCCTCGATGGAGGATCCGTCGAACATGATCTCGCCCCGCAGGGCCTTGGCGAACTGGCTGGCCGGAACCTCGACGTTCTTGTTGTGGCCGAGGATGTCGGTGAAGATCAACCGCAGGAAGCGGACACCCTCGTCCTGCATCCGTTCCAGCAGTGCTTTCTGCTCCGGGACCGGGGCGATCACACCGTCCGGGAACGGCCGTTTGAAGTCTTGTGGCATGCCCATTCCTTCCTTGTGGCTGATGTCGGCATCGGGTCTGGCAGGGATCGACTGCAGGCAAAATACCAGAAAATCGACCACTGGCAAACCGCGCGCTTGAGAATCCCGGGGACTTTTGCCATCTTATAGCACTGTTTTCCATACCGGGCCAACCCGACCGTCAGGGCGGGCGGGGGCCCGACCTGCAAACCCTGTATTCCTGCAAGGGGAAGTCCAAGATGTTCAAGTTTTTGCGCTCCCAGGCCAAGGTCTTCTACTGGGTGATCGCCGGTTCCTTCGTCCTGTTCCTGGGCCTCGGCGGTCTGACCAGCAGGGGCTGCCACGCCCCCGGCACCCAGAAGTACGAGCCTGGCGTCATCGGCAAGGTCAACGGCACCAAGATCCTGGCCGCCGATTATGATGACGCCGTTCGGCAACAGGTGGCCTACCTGCGCCGGCAGAACCCCGACCGCGACCTGACCGCCGACCAGTACGCCATGGCCCGCCAGAGGGCCTGGGACGCCCTGGTCCAGAACGCCCTGGTCGAACAGGCCATCCGCAAGCACAAGATCAAGGTCTCGGATCAGGAAGTCCTGGATGTGCTCCAGCACAACCCTCCCCAGGAACTGCTGGCCAATTTCCGCGACAAGGACGGCAAGGTGAACATGGACCAGTACTATGCCGCCCTGCAGAACCCCGCCAACGACTGGACCCAGACCGAGGAATACATCCGGCACAACGTCATCCCGCGCCAGAAGCTGAACGACCTGGTCACCGCCGATGTCACCGTGGGCGAGGAAGAGGTCCGGCAGGAATACATCCGCCAGACCGGCCGCGCCGTCGCCGAGTTCATGGGAGTCTCCTTCCAGGACCTGGACGTCCCCACGCCGGGCGAGGAGGAGATCAAGGCGTACTACGACGCCCACCTGGACGATTATCAGGGAGAGGAAAAAGCCACCTGCAGCTTCGTGCGCTTTCCCAAGACCCCGGGTGAAGCCGATTACGAGGATGTCCGCAGCTACATCCTCGAGATCCGCGACGAGATCAATTCCGGCAAGAAGTCCTTCGCCGAGGCCGCCAAGGAGTACAGCGAGGACTCCACCGCCGATAACGGCGGCGATCTGGGAACCTTCGACCGCAAGCGCATGGTCGCCCCCTTCACGGAGGCCGCCTTCAGCCTGCCGGTGGGGGTCATCAGCGACCCGGTCAAGACCCGTTTCGGATACCACCTGATCGAGGTCCTGGACCAGGAGAAGGATCCGGACACCGGTGAAGTGGCCAGGGTTCACGCCCGCCACATCCTGCTGAAGGTCACCCCCGGTCCCGCCACCCTGGACGAGATCAACGCCATGGCCTCCGATTTCGCCGATTCGGCCACGGCCGCCGATTTCGTGACCCGCGCCGAGGCCGATTCCCTGGACGTCGCCACCCCCGAGCCCTTCCTCAGCGGCCGCGACATTCCCGGCCTGCCCCTGTCCCTGGAAGGTAACTACTGGGTCTTCGCGGCCAAGCCGGGGGACATAAGCCCCATCTTCGAGAACAAGGATTGCTATTATGTGATCCTGGCGGGCCAGAAGATCCCCGCCGGCCCGGAGCCCCTGGACAAGGTGCGGGGCAGGGTCATGGCCGACCTCAACACCGCCAAGAAGACCGACATGGCCCGCGAGAAGCTCAACCCCGCGGTCGGCGAGGTTCAGATGGGGTCGTCCATGGCCGAGGTGGCCACCAAGTACGGCCTCATCCACGCGGTCACCGACACCTTCACCGTCAACGCCAACATCCCCCAGGTCGGCTACGGCACCGACTTCAACAAGCAGGTCATCAACGGCGAGGTGGGCAAGCTGATACCCGAGATCCAGACCCAGCGCGGCCTGTTCGCGGCCGTCCCCCTGTGGATCCAGCCGTTCGACGACAACGACTATCAGCAACGCAGGGACGGCATCATGGCCTTCCTGCTCAACCAGGCCCAGGGCAAGGCCGTCCAGCAGTGGCTCGACGACCAGAAGGCCGCGGCCAAGATCCTGGATTTCCGGTTCGTGAACCGCACACGTTCCTGAACGGCTTTCCAGGTTAGCAAGAAGTCCCGGACCCAGGTCCGGGACTTCTTTTCATTCAGCGGGGCAGGGCCACGAAGCCCGGGGCCGGTCAGGCGTCGGAAAAGGGATTGCGCGGCTTCTTCCTGCGCAAATCACCCAGGCCCTTCTCCATATCCTCGAGCCGCTTGCGCTTCCGCTCCTCCATCTCCCCCGACGAGAAGAGGCGGGACATCTTGCGCACCTCCTCCTCCTTGCGCGCATCGAAGGCCTTCAGATCCTCGCTGATGGCCGGTCCGTCTCCTGCGGGCAGATCCTGCAGCAGCCGGGTATCACCCAGTTCGAGATGATCCTCGAAGGCGCTTTCGACCAACAGCAGGGCGCCCAGCTCGACCAGCCCGGCCACCTGCAACCTCACCGCCGCGGCGCTCAGCTGCAGCAGGTCGGCCAGTTCCTCGGGCGTGGGGGGCTTGCCGTGCAGATGGGCCAGCACCCTGATGCCCGCCGCAAGCAGTTCAGCATCGTTGCGTGTTACGGTCACCATGACAACCTCCGCCGGCACCTCAGCCCGGCCGGGAACCCAGTTTCCCGGTCAAACGTTGGATGCGCCTTTCCTGCCGGCATGAGACCGCATGCAGCAGGGCCTTGTCAAGATCTCCCAGCCTGTGTTCGTACAGGATGGCCGCCTCGTGGTGCAACCAGGGGACGTGGCCGCCGGCTGCCAGGCCTGCCGCGATGATCCTCTCCAGCAGAGGCCAGCGGCGGTGCCGTTTGGCCATGCGGACCGCATCCAGCCAAAATCCGCCGCGGTCGACAGCTGACGGCGCTTGCGCGCAAGGCACCCGATCCAGCAGGTCCAGGGTCCGGGCCAGCCACCAGGCCACGCGGTCCGGCCGCCCCCGCCCGTCGCTGATGCGGGCCAGGGACCACGCCTGGGACCAGGAAAGTGGCATGTCGCAGGCCGAGGCCGGCAGCGTGCCGTCGGCAACGGCCAGCCACGCCAGCAGGGCATTCCAGATCCCGGCCATGCCCCGCATATCCCGGCGGTTGTGCCTGAGCACGGCCGCCAGCCGTCCGTCATCCTCACCTTGCAGGAAGGCGAACCAGACCCCGGGGATATCGCGCCCCTCGATGTCCCCGGGGCCCCGCTGCTGACCGCAGATCAGGGTCTCGAGGGTCTGCTGCCGGCAATCCGGCAGGCTCCGGCTCCAGAAACGCCTGGCCGGAACCACCAGATCAAGGCTCGCCAGCTGGTCAAGGAATACGCGCCGGCGGTTGACCAGGGCGCGGGTCCGTAGCAGGGGCAGATCGAAGCAGCCGCCGTTATAGGTCACCACGGCACGCTTGCCGGCGGCGGCGCGGAGGATCAGATCCAGAAGCCGGTCCTCGCAGTCCGGATCGGTCAGCAGCAGTTGCTGGACAACGAAGTCGTCGCCTTCCCACCAGCCCAGCCCCGCCAGGAAGGCCAGGGTGCCCGTCCCCCCGGCCAGACCCGTGGTCTCCAGGTCCAGGAAGAGCAGATCCTGCCGGCGGAGGTCGGCGGCCGGGGCCGTGGTGAACAGACCCTCCAGGTCCCGCCCCGTGAAGGAGGCCGCCGGCAGGGCGCAGGCCCAGCGGCCTGACAACACCCCCGGCTCACCACCGGGGAAGGCGGGTTCCAGGCCCAGATCCAGAACAGCGGGCCGCGGCCGCACCGGCTCCACCGCAGGCCGGGCGGGGCGGCGTTTCCCCGCCAGACGATCCAGCCGCGCCAATCGCTCCCGCAGATCCATTTCAGGCTCCCGAGCTTCCCGCGAGCAGCCAGGCGGCCCCGCGAGCCGCTCCGGGACCTGTCTCCACGGCGGCCCCCACGCAGGAAGGGCACCCGGTCTTGCAGGGGCACTGCGTCAGGTGCCTGCGGGCCGCCGTGCGCACATCCTCGAACTGGTCGAAGATGCGGCGGGCGTACCCGACTCCGCCCGGAAAGGCGTCGTAGATGTAGAGGGTCGGCTGCCCGGTGAAAGGTGACTTCACCATGGGCATGGCGCGCAGATCCGAAGCGTCGGCCATGACGAAGACCGGCGCCACCTTCCCCAGCAGATGCGCCAGGCCCTTGAGGGCTTCGCCCAGATCCAGCCCCTCGGCGGCCATGGCCGGGCCGGCCTCCGCAGGCAGCTCCCACCAGAAGCTGGTGGTGTGCATCTCCATCTCGGGCAGGTGGACCCTGCCCGCCCCCACGTTCTCATGGGTCCCCAGCTTGATCTTCTTGAAGACCGTGACCTTGGCCACCAGGCCGATCTCCCCCACGGCCAGCTTGCCATCGGCCAGGGGCTTTTCGACCTCCGCGGTCAGGGTCTTCAGCTCGCTCTTGCGCTGGGCGTCGGTGTAGTAGTCGACCGTCACCGGTTTCACGTGGGCCTCACGCCGGTCCCAGTCCAGATGGTCGACATGGAACTGCCGCGCCCCGTGCAGGTAGATGGCGTCGTCGTGCAGCATCTCCTGGGCGCTGAACAGGTCCATCTCCCCGATCACACGCCCCCCCGCGGCGTCATCGTCGATGATCACCACGTTGTCCGGTGCGGCGCTGCGCAGACTGACGTCCTCGGCGGGGTAGGTGTCGGCCATCCAGTGGTAACGATCCCGGCCGCGGTGCAGGACCCGTTCGTCGACCAGGTAGTCCAGCACCTCGGTCACCTGCCGCCCGCCGTACTCCTCGTCCCGGACGAAGGGCAGCTCGAACGCCGCGCATTTCAGGTGGCTCATGAGGATGATCAGGTTGTCGGGGTCCACGGTGGCGTGCTCGGGGCTGCGCCCGAAAAAATAGTCGGGGTTGTTGATGATGTACTGGTCCAGGGGGCTGCTCGAGGCGATGAGCACCACGGCGCTGGTATCCTGCCGCCTCCCCGCCCGGCCGGCCTGCTGCCAGGTGCCGGCCACGGTGCCCGCGTAGCCCGCCATGACGCACACGTCGAGCCGCCCGATGTCGATGCCCAGTTCCAGGGCGTTGGTCGAGACCACGGCGTGGATGCTCCCGTCGCGCAGTCCGGACTCGATGGCCCGCCGCTCGCCCGGCAGGTAACCGCCGCGGTAGCCCCGCACCTGCCCGCTCTTGATGCCCACCTTGCGCCCCGCCCGCTGCAGGTAGGTCAGCAGCAGCTCGACCCTGACCCGGCTGCGGGCGAACACGATCAGCTGGGAACCGCTGGCCAGGAAACGCTCGGCGATGCCGCGGGCGGTCTTGACCACCGAGGCGCGGATCCCCAGCTCGCTGTTGACCACCGGGGGGTTGTAGAAGATGAAGTGCTTGCTGGCCGCAGGAGCGCCGTTGCCGGCGACGGGCACCATGCTCTTGCCCGTCAGCTTTTCCGCCAGTTCCAAGGGGTTGGCGATGGTGGCCGAGCAGCAGATGAACACGGGGTCGGACCCGTAGAACCGCGCGATGCGCCGCAGCCGGCGCAGGACGTTGGCGACATGGCTGCCGAACACCCCGCGGTACTGGTGCACCTCGTCCACCACCACGTAGCGCAGGTTCTCGAAAAGCTTCACCCACAGGGTGTGGTGGGGCAGGATTCCCTGGTGCAGCATGTCCGGGTTGGTCACCACGATGTGGCCGCTGCTGCGGATCGCCTTGCGGGCGGTGCCCGGGGTGTCCCCGTCGAAGGTGTAGGTCTTGATGTCGGCGCCCAGGTCACCGACCAGGCCGTGCACCTCGTGCATCTGGTCCTGGCTCAGGGCCTTGGTGGGGAACAGGTACAGGGCGCGTGCGCGAGGCTCTGCGAGCATCGTCCCCAGCACCGGCAGGTTGTAGCAGAGGGTCTTGCCGCTGGCGGTGGAGGTGGAGATGACGACCGAACGCCCGTCGGCCACGAGCCGCACCGCTTCAGCCTGGTGGCTGTAAAGCCGTTCGATCCCGCGCGCCTTGAGGACCTCGACCAGGCGCGGCGCCACCGAATCCGGGAAATCCGCATGGACGGCCTGCCGCGGCGGGATGACCTCCCATCTCGTCACGTTCCTCATGAACCGGGGATCGCCGTGAAGCTGGTCCAGCAGTTGGGCTAGGTTCACCGCATCCTCCTTGTCACGGCGCGCGGAGCCGCCCCGTCAGGAACGGGTCGGGTCCTGCGGGTCCTGCTTGCCCCCATGCTCCCGCGGTTCATCGATGGGGTCCTCGAATTCCCGTTTGACCTCGTCGGTGGCGTCGCGGGTGGCGGCCTTGAACTTGCGGATGGACTTGCCCATGGCCTCGGCGATCTCCGGCAGCCGTTTGGGACCGAACAGGATCAGGGCCAGGGCCAGGATCAGCAGGATTTCCGACCACCCGGTCATGCCGGGGATGAATGCCGGGAACATCATCATCATCTGAACCTCCAGCTGGGTCAGCGGTACCAGCGCAACATCTGGGAAGCGATGAATACACCGATGACGCTCATGAGATTGAAATGGAGCTGAAAACCGAAGGTAAGGTCCAGCACCACCAGGTTCCAGTGTGTCACGTCGGGCCCGAAGGAAATGTACCGGACGAAGAGCTGCTCGGCCACACTTCCTTCGGTCAGGAATAGTCCGATCACATCACTGACGATGGCACCGATCATCACGCCCAGCACCACGGTCACGATCACTGTTCCCAGGGATTTCTGCATCGCAAACGCCTTCGCCAACCGGGTCTGGGCCCGTGTTCAGGGTAACCTCGCATCGAGCGCCGACCTCAGCCGGGCATGATCCGCCCCCAGCACCAGGACCAGATCCTCGGTGCCGCGGCCGTCATATTCCTCCAGCACATCCACCCCGCCCAGGAAATCGCCCAGGGCCTCCGCGCGGTCACGGTCCAGACGCCGGTTGACCAGGAAGCTGCGCGCGTAATCCTGGGGCGCGGCATTGCCGTACCTCACGGGCGCCAGCCCGCAGTGGCCCAGCAACAAGCCGAAATCTCGGGCCAGGCCCTGGACGCCGGTCCCGTTCAGCACCACCAGCTGCACGCCCCCGGTCCCATCTGCCGGCGCCGGGAGTGCGGCCACGCCCTGATCCGGGGTCTGTCCGTGCAACCGGGGCAGCGGCGCCCCCCTGCCAATCCAGAGGGAAACCCCGCAGACCATGACCACGGCCAGCAGCCACAGGTTCAGGGTGCGTTTCACGGCTTCTCCTGCGCCAGCCTGCCGATCACCGGCAGGAGCCGGTCATAGCTCTGGTCCAGGGTCTGGGGCATGACCCTGGTCCTGCCGATGGTGCTCATGAAATTCGTATCCCCGGACCAGCGCGGCAGCATGTGCAGATGCAGATGCTCGGGAACCCCCGCGCCGGCGCTGGCGCCGCCGTTGTACCCGCAGTTGATACCGTCGGGGTGGTAGGTCTCCATGAGGGCCTTTTCCATCAGGTGCAACAGGGGCCCCATCTCGGCGATCTCCTCGGCCGTGCAGGAGCTCAGCACCGGTTGGTGGCGGTTCGACACCAGCAGCAGATGGCCGCTGTTGTACGGATACAGGTTGAGCAGGATGTACCAGTGCCGTCCCCTGTGCAGGACGTAATGCTCGCGGTCATCGCAATGGAGGCGGTTGCAGAAGACGCACCCGTCCTCCGGACGGGAGCCCGTCACGTAGTCGAACCTCCAGGGAGTGCACAAGCGATCCATCTCAATCACCCCGTCCAGCCAGCATTCTTTCCGCGGCCTCCAGTTCGTCCACCGTGTTGATCCCCACGACCTCGCCCGCATCGTCGGTGACGACCGCCTCGACCCTGAGACCGCGGCCCACCAGGTCGGCGACCGTGTCGGTCAGGTAGTACTCGCCCTGGCTGTTGTCCGTGGTCAGGTTGCCCAGGGACTCGATCAGATCCCGGGTCCGGTAACAGAACACCCCCGTGTTGTATTCGCCGATGGCCAGCTGCTGAGCGGTGGCGTCCCGGGCCTCGACGATGGCCGTCACCGCGCCGGTTTCGTCCTTGATGATGCGGCCGTAGGCGCCGGCATCAGGCACGACGCACGACAGCACGACCGCGGCCGCCTCCCCTCTCCGGGCGCGGTCGATGATCCGCGCCAGGGTCGCCGGACGCAACAGGGGCACATCGCCGGCCAGCACCAGGCACAGACCGTCCGGGGCCAGTTCCGGTACGGCCATCTGGACCGCGTGCCCGGTCCCCAGCTGGGGCTGCTGGACCACGAACTTCAACCCCGGCCTGCCGCACGTCTCGCGCACCAGGTCGGCCTGATGCCCGACCACCACCACGCAATCGTTGATCCCGGCCGCGGTCACCGCATCCAGCACATGATCCAGCAGGGTGCGCCCCAGAATCCGGTGCAGAACCTTCGGCAACTCGGATTTCATGCGGGTGCCCTTGCCGGCCGCCAGGATCACCGCCTGGACGGGGCCCGAGGCCTCATGTTGCACATTCATGCGATGCTACTCCTTGCCGTCGGCGGTGCGAGTCGTATCCAGCAGGCCGGTTTCGCTCACCTTGCCGTCCCGGACCTCCAGCACCAGGTTGTCGATCAAGCGCGCGGGGCCTACCTGGGCGGCCACCGCCAACAGCACCCGCCCCTGGACCCGTTCGAGCCGCCTCAGTTCAGGCACAGATCTGATGGCGGCATAATCAGGCCGGTCGGCGGCTGCCAGCTCCCTGCCCATGGCCTCTTCCAGGACGTCGGGATCCCTCTCCCCGGCGAGGATGAGCCGCCGGGCCTGCCGCAGGGCCTGTTGCAGGCAGAGGGCCCGCTCCCTGTCCCTCCCGGTCAGGTAACGATTGCGGGACGACATGGCCAGGCCGTCGGGCTCGCGCACCGTGGGCCCGTCGATCAGCCTGACCGGCAGGCACAGATCCCGGACCATCTGGTCGATGACCAGGCACTGCTGGGCATCCTTGCGTCCGAAGACTCCCACATCGGGCCGGACCAGCCCCAGCAGCTTGGCGACCACGGTCAGCACACCCCTGAAATGACCCGGCCGCGACGCGCCGCACAGGCCGCCAGCCCGCCGGCCCGGCTCGACCGTCACCTCTCCCGGCTGCCCGTAGACCTGATCCACGTCCGGTGCGAAGACCGCGTCCACCTCCAAAGGACGCAACAATTCCAGATCGCGGTCCAGATCCCGCGGGTAGGCGGCCAGGTCCTCCTCCGGCCCGAACTGGGTCGGGTTGACGAAGATGGAAACCACCACGGGCCCGATTTTCGTGGCCAGGCGGACCAGCGACAGGTGGCCCTCGTGCAGGGCGCCCATGGTGGGCACCAGGACCAGCGGCCCCTGCCCGCGCAGGGCGTCCAGCCGTTCCAGTTCCCCGCGGGTACGCAGCACTTCCATGGTCATTCCTGGGCCTCGTCCATCTGGGCCAGGTAACCGCCCCGGGGCGCCTGGTCCGTTTCCGGGGCCGGTTCGGGATCACCCGGATCACCGAATGCATGTTCGGGCCCGGGGAAGGTTCCAGCGCGGACCTCTTCGCCGTAGCGGCGGACAGCCTCGCGGGCGACGGAGCCCAGATCGGCGTAGCGTTTGACGAAGCGGGGCTGGGCCCCCTCGTACAAACCCAGCAGATCGTGGAAGACCAGCACCTGGCCGTCGCAACCGGCACCGGCGCCGATTCCGATGGTGGGGATGGGCAACCTGGCGCTGATGCGGGAAGCCAACGCCGCGGGCACGCATTCAAGCACCAGCGCGAAACAACCGGCGTCGGCCAGGAAGTGGGCTTCTTCCTCCAGGCGCGCAGCGGCCTCGCCGCCCTTGCCCTGGACCTTGAACCCGCCCAGCCTGTTCACCGATTGCGGTGTCAGGCCCAGATGGCCCATGACCGGAACTTCCGCATCCAGCAGCGCCGCGATCATATCCTTGCGCACGCGGCCGCCTTCGAGCTTGACCGCGTTGACGCCCGTGTCCTTGACCAGCTGGACCGCCTGGCGCACCGTCTCCTGCACCGAGACATGGAAGCTGCCGTAGGGCAGATCCGCGATGACCGGCACCCGGGGCCCGGCCCGCATGACGGCGGCGCAGTGGTGGGTCATCTGGGCCATGGTCACCGGCAGGGTGTTCTCGTACCCCAGCACGACCATCCCCAGGGAATCCCCCACCAGGATGGCGTCCACGCCCCCGTCGGCGGCTATGGAGGCGCTGGGAACATCGTAGGCGGTCAGGACCACGATCTTCCGGCCACCGGCCTTGAGGCGGCCGAAGACATCCAGCGACAGCGGCTTATTCCTGCGGGCCATGGCGACCTCTTTCCTCGGACCACCGGCGGGGCATCAGACGCCCCGGCTGTCCGGCGCGAAATAGCGCACCCCGGTGAACGGTTCCTGGATATGCTCGAACAGGATCTCGAAATCCCCGGGGATGTTCACGAAATCCAGGTTGTCCGTGTTGACGACCAGCAGCGGGGAATCCTTGTAGTGGTGGAAAAAATAGCTGTACGCGCCGTTGAGCGCATCCAGGTACTCCGGTTCCATGTCCGACTCGAACGAACGCCCCCGCCATTTGATCCGCTGCAGCAGGACCTCGGTCCTGGCCTGCAGGTAGATGACCAGATCCGGTTTGAGGACCTTCTGCTCGAGGATGTCCGCCAGCTGGTGGTACATGACGAGCTCCTCGTCGGCCAGGTTCAAGGTGGCGAAGATCTTGTCCTTGGCGAACAGGTAATCCGAAACCAGCTGGGTGTTGAACAGTTCGGGCTGCCCCAGCGATTGCTGCTGCCGGAACCGGCTGAGCAGGAAGAAGATCTGCGTCTGGAAGGCGTAGGCCGCCCGGTCCTTGTAGAACAGGGGCAGAAACGGGTTCTCCTCGACGACCTCCAGGTTGCACCGGCCGCCGCTCCTGGTCGCCAGCAACTTGGTCAGGCTCGTCTTGCCGACCCCGATCACCCCTTCAACGACTATGTACGGCCAAGGCAGCACGCCATTCCTCCCTGGTGGGTTCACCCGACCCGCAACCACCCGGCAACAGCCGGACTTCCACTCCATCGTCAGGGGCCAACAGCCGTACGGTCGCCCCGGATTTACGCCTTATTTTCGCACATGCCTGCCTGATTGTCTCCCCCGAATCCGGAAAAATTTCCTGCGGGGCCAGTTCGGCCAGAGGCTCCAGGACGAACCGTCGTTGCCGCGCCCGGGGATGGGGGATGGTCAGCCGGGCGTCCTGGCTGATGCGGCCTTGCCACAGCAGGATGTCCAGATCGATGGGCCGGGGCAGCATATGCCCGCCCGGCATGCGCCCCAGCCGCTCCTCGATGCCCTTGAGCACGGCCAGCAGAACCAGCGGCTCCAGGCAGGTCGCCACCTCCAGGCAGGCGTTCAGATACATCTGCTGGCTGCCCGGGCCCACGTAATCGGTCTCGTAGACGCGGCTGCCCCGCAGGACCTCCAGCTCCGGATGAACCTCCAGGGCGAAAACCGCCCGGCGCAGATTGCCCAGGCGGTCGCCCATGTTGCTGCCCAGGCCCAGCCACAGGCGCGCCGCCTCCCGGCGGCCGGCCCCGGAAACGACCCTGCTCATCCTGGCAGCTCCTGCTGCTCATCACACCAGTGGCGGTCCCGCTCGAAGGTCACCGAGGCGGTGCCCAGGAAGCTGGGAATGGGCGGGTTGGGCTTCTCCACCCGGATGCGGACCCGGTCCACGGGAAACGCCTCCAGCAGGGCTCGGCACAGCTTGCCGGCCAGGGCCTCGATGAGGTGGAAGGAGGTCTCGGCCGTCACCTGGCAGATGCGGCGGTGCACGGCGGTGTAATCCAGGGCCTCGCCCAGGGCGTCGGTACGGGCGGCAACGGAACAGTCGACCCACAGGTCGGCATCGATCACGAACCGCTGACCCAGTTCCCTTTCGGCGGGATGGACACCGTGGTGGGCGTAGACATCGACGCCCCGCAGGCTCACCCTATCCATCACGACCATCCTTCCAGCAGAGCGGCGGCGGCAGCGACATCCTCATCGCCCGCGGTCAGGCTGATCCGGAACCAGCCCTCCCCGCCGGGGCCGAACCCGGTGCCCGGCGTCAGCACCACCCCGATCTCCTCCAAAGCGCGGGCGCAGAAAGCGGCGGCCGCTTCCGAACCCGGCACGCGCACCCAGACGTAGAACGTCGCCCCCGAGGGGAACACCTCGTAGCCGCCGGCGGTCAGGGCCGAGGTCATGACCTGGCGCCGTCTGGCGTACGCGCCCATCACCTGCGCCAACAGCTCGTCGCGCCGCGGTCCCAGGGCGAAGGCGGCCGTTTCCTGAACCGCCCCGAAGGCGCCGCTGTCCATGCTCTCCTTGACCCGGCCCAGGGCGCCGACCACCGCGGCGTTGCCCACGGCGAACCCGATGCGCCAGCCGGTCATGTTGAACATCTTGGACAGGCTGTGCAGTTCGATCACCCGGTCCGTTTCCAGGTCGGCGGCCGCGAGCATGCTCACCGGCCGGCTGCCGTCCAGGGTCACCTCCAGGTAGGCGGCGTCGTTGACGAGCACCGCGCCGGTGCCCCGCACGGCCGCCACGCACCGTTTCCAGAAACCGTCGTCGGCCACCGCGCCGGTGGGGTTGTGGGGATAGTTCAGGAACACGAGCCGGGTCCGTTCATCGACGAGCTCGGCCAGTTCCGCAACCCGCGGCAGGAATCCGTCTTCCGGCCTCAGGGCGAACGCTCGCGGGATCCCCCCGGCCAGCAGGGTCGCCTGGGCATAGACCGGGTAGCCCAGGTCGGGCACCAGGACGTTGTCCCCCTCATGCACATGGGCCAACGGCAGATGCCCCAGGCCTTCCTTGCTCCCGATCAGGACCAGGACCTGGGTTTGCGGATCGACGTCCACCCCGTACCGCTCGGCCATGTAGGAGGCGATGACGCGGCGCAGGTCCGCCGCCCCCTTCTGGGGTGGGTAACGGTGGTGCCGCGGGTCATCCAGCGCCCTGTGCATGGCCTCGACGACCGGCTCAGGCGTGGGCAGATCCGGGTCCCCGATGCCCAGATCGAGCACCCTGGCGCCGGTGGCCATACGGCGGTGTTTGGCCTCATCCAGGGCGGAGAACAGGTACGGCGGCAAGGCTTCGAGACGGCTCACATCAACCCACCTTCATCAGGAACGGAAAAAGCCCGCGGACCGTCCTGATCCGCGGGCTCAATATGGCACACAGGCCCCCGATCATCCAGCCGCCTCACCCACCCTGGGCGGCTTTTTTCTTCTCGTAGGCGGCTTGGGCCATCAGATCGTCCATGCGCTGAACCATGGTCCTGGCCGATTTGGCGAACTTGGGGTGGCCGGCGGCGGCGCACTCCTGGAACTTGGCCTTGGCGGTCTGGTAATCGCCGGTGCATTCGTAGGCCGAGCCCCAGTAGTAATAGACCGGAGCCAGTTCCTGCCGGCCCCTGCTGGCGTACTTCTGCACCGTGGCCGCCGCGAGGGTCTTCGCCTCGCTGCACTGCCCCGCATCGACCATGACCCGCAACATCGCCGCGAGGTTGGCCATGTCGCTGGGCTTGAGTTCCACGTACTGCTTGTAGGCCGCGATGGACTCGTCCTTGTGCCCCAGCTGATCCTGGGCGCGGGCCAGGGTCAGCAGCGCACCGGTGTGCTTGGGGTTCTGGGCCAGCATCTGGTTCAACAGCGTGACCGCCCCCGCGTAATCCTTGCTGTTGAAGCGCTGGATGGCCATCTGGTAGGTGGTCGAACCACCGGCCTGGGCGCCGTACTTGACGGCGAGCTCATGGTAATGCTTGGCCTCTTCGATGTTGCCGTTCTTGCGCTGCTGGTCCTCGGCCTTCTTGGCGGCCTTGGCCAGCTGGGGCAGGATCTTCTTCTCCAGCTGGGGGCAAACATCCAGCGAGTGTTCAAAGACCTCCACCGACTTGGTGTTGTAACCCACCGCTCCGTGCAGCACGCCCAGGTTGAACAGTACCCCGCAATCGTCCGGCGCCAGCAGCTCGGCCTTCATGTACTCGGCACGGGCTTCCCGGTACTTTTTGAGCTTGGCGTAGGTCTTGCCGAGATTCCCGAAATCCCCGGCCTCGACCTCATCACCCCGCAGATCCACCACCTTCTGGTAGTACGTGATCGCCTCCTGGTAATCGCCCTTGCCGTAGTAGGCCTGCCCCAGGCCGCGGTTGGCCTGGACATGCTCGGGGCAGACCTGGATGATGGACTTCAGCCTGGCGATGGCCTGGTCCCATTGCTGGGCGTTGAGAAACTCCACGGCCGAAGCGTAGGCCAGGTTGGCCTCCTGCATCTGGCCGGGTTGGCATTCGGCCCACACGGTCACGGCACCGCCGGCCATGAGGGCTACCAGGGCCAGGGCCAGCAGGAGCGGCATGAAGCGGGTATTCCTTGTCGGGAGCACGGAACTACCTCCAATTGGGGTCTTGAATCCAGATCCAGAACGGTGCCGGATGGCGCCCCCCTGAACAGGGGGATCTGCCTAAAACTAATCACCGTTGCCCTGGCTTGTCAATGCGACGCCGGTTCCCCGGCCTTTCCTCTGGTTGTTCAATCAACAAGATCCGCAGAAGTTCCGCCTCGCCGGCGGTGCAGGCGCAAACCCAGGGCCTCACCCCGGCCGTCCCGCAGATAGGGGCGGCCGTTGAGCACAGCCAGGGCCTCGGCCAGAACGGCCAGGGCGATCCCGCCCGGCGAGCCGTCCCCCACATCCAGGCCCACCGGCATCTGCGCTTCGGCCAGACGGGCCAGCCGCGCGTCCTGGCCCGCCAGCCGCCGGCGTATCTGGGCCACCTTGCGCGCGCTGCCCAGCAGGCCCAGGAAGCCGAAGCGGGCCTGCGACCTCTCCTCCGCTTCCAGGACGGCCTGTAGGTACGCAAAATCGGCCTCATGGTCGGGCCCGGCGATGAAAACGGCAGCCCCGGGGTCGGCTTCAAGCTGGTCCGCGAGTTCGGCCACCGGCAAGATGAGGGTCCGCGCCCCGATCCCCTCCCCGGCCGCGGACAACAGTTCTGGGCGATCATCGACCAGGGTGAACAGGAAGGGGAGCTGCCGGCCCATGGCCACCAGGGCCCGGCCCACATGGCCTGCCCCCAGGACCCAGAACGGGAAACCGTGCCGCAGGGATTCCAGGAACACCGTGACCCGGCCGCCGCAGGCCTCGGGACCGCCCTCGGGGGCGATGTCCAGCAGACGGGTTCCCCCCCGCCCCAGAAGCTCCCTGGCGGCGGTGATGGCCCGGGCCTCGACCGCCCCGCCGCCAACGGTGCCGGTGACCTGTCCGTCGCCGTGCAGGATCAGCTTGGCCCCGACCAGACCGGGCCCTGTGCCCTCGATCGCCACCACCGTGGCCAGCACACCGGGCTCCTGCTCGGTCGCCATCTCGCCCCAGAGGCGGGTGACTCCTCCGGGCCCGTCCTCGGGCGCGAAATCCCTACCCTTGCACATCGTCCTCATTCCCTTCCCACCTCGGGTCCAGATCCCGCGGGCTGTCGAAATCCCTGACCGTTCCCGGATCATCACACCTGCACGTCATCACCGGCAGCGAACCTTCTGCGGCCTGCTGCCCGGCGATGACATCCCGAAAAGGACCCGAAAGTGCCCGGGAACCGGGGGCGAGCCCCCGCAGCCAGGAAACGGGTATGACCACCGGATGCCCCGGCTGTCCGCCAAATTCGGGCCGCACCAGCGCCTCGGGCCGTTCCGTGCTCAGCGCCAGCAGGCGGTCCAGGGTCCCGGGGGCAACCTGGGGCATATCCACCGGATGAGCCCAGACATGGGAGACGGGCTCCCTGGCCTTGAACCCGTGCCATCCTTCCCACACCGACAGGGCGGTTTCCCCACCTGAGGGGTGGCCCAGGACGGTGACCTGCGCCATCCCCTCCAGGGCCCTACGGTATTCCTCTGCCAGGATCTCCAGGGTCACCACGACCACCGGAGCCCGCCCCCGATACAGGTCCGCGATGATCCGGACCAGGGGCTGGTCCCCTCCGGGCAGGCTCAAAAGCCCCTTGGGACGTCCCATGCGCCGCGACGCACCCCGGGCCAGGATCACCGTCAGGTCGTGCCGAAAGGATCCGGTCCCCGGCGCCGCGATCACGGTTCCCCTTCGCCTGCGGCGGTGCGGAAGGCGGTTCTCAGTTGCATCCCGTCTTCGCCCCGGCTGCAGAACATGACCAAAGGCAACCGCGGATGGCCCATGGCCCTGCCGACGAAACCGAACAGCCCGATGCTGTCGGCAACCTCCTCCAGACCGGTGATGCCCAGGACGGCCGGAATATCCGCGGGGACCTGGTCGAGGTATCCGCCCTCCCCCAGCAGCAGGTCGTCCATGTGCTCCCAGAGCAGCAGTTCATGCCCGGCCAGGGCGGCCGCGGTCCGGGGGCGGGCCCCGGGCGACCCCAGCCCCTCGAGGACCTCACCGGCGGGCGCACCCACCGCCTGCCCGCCCATCAGGACCAGGGACAGCGAAGCCAGGCGGGGCCAGGGCTCGGGGTCGTGCCGGTAGAGTTTCAGGGGCCGGGCCGTCGGCGCATCGGCCACGCAGAGGACGATGCCCTGGTCGTGAGCGGCCACCAGCTCATCGACCTTATCGGGGGTCAGACCCCGGTCGGGATCGCCCATGATCTGCACGGCGTCGGTGGCCTTCAAGGAACCGGCGTCGCTTCCGGGGATCCGGGTGAAACCGGGCACCGCCTCCATCCCCACCGTCCCCGTAAGGACAACAGGCAGCCCCAGCCGCCGGTAGAATCCAGCCAGTTCGCAGCTGAGGCCGGCCAGATCCCCCGTGCCCGTCAGCACCAGGAGGTGGCCGCCGCTGCGGGGCAGGAAGTCCTCGGCGTGTTCCAGAAAAGCGTAATCCATGCCTACCCGCCTACGTTGTCTGTCCCAGGAGGCCCTCGTACCAGCGGCGCAGGCTGGCGACCATCCGTCTCCGCGTGAACCGGTCAAGGTAGCGCTCCTTGCCCGCGGCGCCCAGGGCCCGGGCCAGACCGGCATCGTCCTGAAGCCGGGAAAGGGCATGAGCCAGAGCGTCCACATCACCCGGAGGAACCACCAGGGCCGTCCGGCCCGCACGGCCCACCTCAGCGACCCCGGTGGGCAGGTCCGAAACGATCACCGCCGTCCCTGCGGCCATGGCTTCGAGCTGGACCAGCCCGAAGGTTTCGGACGCATCCAGGCTCGGCAGCACCAGGGCCCGCGCCCGTGACAGCAGCAGGCTCCTTTCACGGTCGCTCAGACGCCCTTGGAACCGGACCCTTCCGGACAGCTCCAGGCCGCGGGCCAGATCGCGCAAGGACCCTTCCCTGGGTCCGGTGCCCACGATGTCCAGTTCCGCCTGCGGCACCCGGGCCACAGCCCGCAGGAGCACATCCACACCCTTGTAGTCCACGAGGCGCCCCACGAAGAGGAACGGGCCGTCTGCGGTCCCTGAACCGGCCACAGGTTCGGGCGGATCGATCCCGAAGGGGATGACGCCAACCCTGGATTCCAGCCCCGCCAGTTCCCGCGACATCCCGGCCAGACTCCGCGAGGATACGCAGATCCCGGCGGCCCTCTGGAGGCAGGCCCTGACCACGGGCCGCAGCAGAACCTTCCCCACCTTCTGCCTCTGCATGTCCGCGTGGTGCCAGATGGCGAGGGTGGGCTCCGGACCGCTGCGCATCCCCCGGAAGGCGAGCCAGGCTGCGGCGGCCAGGGGGTTCGGCAGGTGCAGGTGGACCACATCGGGCCTGAATTCCCACGTGGTCCGCCGCAAGGCATGCACGAGATCCCAGGTCAACGGCTGGGAAAACCAGTTCCCGGGGCAGGCGGTCAAGTACAGGCGCCCGGTGTGGCCGGCGCCGGGAACCCGAAGCTCCATCCGGGAAGGGAGAGTGTCGCCGCCCGCGGCCAGGACCGCGACCTCGTCACCGCCTTGCAGCAGGCCCTCGGTGATGTTCCTCAGCACCGTCTCCATGCCGCCGGCATGGGGATGATAGTACTTGCCCACGTGAAGGATCCTCATGACCAGATAGTAGTGCACCGCCGTCGCCCGGCAAGGAAATACAGGACCCGCCGCCTTGATGAATCAAGGCCGTGGTTGTATGCTCATGATGTCGTCCGCGGCGGGGCTGCCTCTCCTGTCTGCGGTCCGGACAAGCTGCGGGCCCGTCGCATGTCACCTGAGCTTAGTCCGGAATATTCATGAAGGAGCGTAGCGAGAATGAGGAAACAGACGACCATGAAAGGAGCTCGCATGGATTTGCGAGGGAGGCGTACCCGGTGCGGTACGTTGACCGAGCAAATCCGAGAACACCTTTCCTGGTCGTCTGTTAACCATCCGCAGTAGCTCATTCATGAGTAATCCGGGTTAGGGGGTCGATCATGACCATGCCCCTGACCGAAAAGCTGATCCTGCGCCAGATCAACCACTGGAACCGCATGCGTGAATTCCTGGCCAGGCCCGGAGCCGAACCCCTGCTGCCGAGACGCCCGGTCATCACCGTTTCCCGCCAGGCCGGCAGCGGCGGCAGGGCCCTGGCCGAGAGCCTCGCCGAAGCCCTCGAACTCCAGCTGCACGGCAAATCCCTGGTCGAACGCATCGCCCGGGACGCCGACCTCGAAACGGATCTGATCGCCCGTCTGGACGAGCAGACCGTCAGCCAGGCCACCCTGTGGGTCGAGGGGGTCCTCAAGCGGAAGATCTTCCTGCGCACCAACTACCACGTCGCCCTGGTGAAGGTCATCACCCACCTTGCCGCGCAGGGAGGGGCGGTCTTCCTGGGCCGGGGCGCGGAGCTGATCCTGGGCGACAAGGCCGACCTGCGCGTCAGGGTTGTGGGTTCGGCTCAGACCAGACTCGCCAACCTCATGCAGTGGACGGGTCTGAGCAGGCCGGAAGCGCGGGCCCTGCTGCATGAGACCGACCACCGGCGCGACGAGTTCATCCGGAACCTGTTCAAGGTCGAGCCCGGTGATCCTGTCCACTACGACCTGGTGCTCAACGCGGACCGCTTGACCCCGCAGAGGATGACCGAGGTCGCCCTGGACACCCTGCTGCAGACGACCGAGGCCTCCGAACCCGCCGGCCAGCCCTGACCGGGCATGAAAAAGCCCCCTCCCGCCTCAGCGGAAGGGGGCTCGTTGCGGATGCTTGCGCACCGCGGCCGGCAGCGGAACTACATCATGCCGCCCATGCCGCCCATACCGCCCATGCCACCCATGTCGGGCATGGCCGGAGCGCTCTCCTTCTCGGGCTCGTCCGTGACGCAGGCCTCGGTGGTCAGCAGCATGGCTGCGATGGAAGCAGCGTTCTGGATGGCGCTGCGGGTCACCTTGGCCGGATCGATGATGCCCTTGGCCATCAGATCCTCGTACTCCATGGTCGCGGCGTTGAAACCGATGGTCGGCTTCTTCTCGTCGCGCAGGTGGGCGACCACGAGAGAACCCTCGATGCCCGCGTTGGTCGCGATCATCCGCAGGGGCTCCTCCACGGCACGGGCCACGATGTCCCGGCCCACGGCGGCCTCACCCTCGAGGTCCAGGGCCTTGATGACCTTGGCACACTTGAGCAGGGCCACGCCGCCGCCGACCACGATGCCCTCTTCGACCGCGGCGCGGGTGGCGCTCAGGGCGTCCTCCACACGGTGCTTCTTCTCCTTCATCTCGACCTCGGTGGTCGCACCGACGCGGATGACGGCCACACCGCCGGCCAGCTTGGCCAGGCGCTCCTGCAGCTTCTCACGGTCGTAGTCGCTGGTGGTCTCCTCGATCTGGGCGCGGATCTGGGAGATGCGGGCCTTGACATCCGCAGCCTTGCCCTTGCCGCCCACGACGGTGGTGTTGTCCTTGTCGATGGTGATCTTGGAGCAGCTGCCCAGGTCGGCGGTCGTGGTGTTCTCGAGCTTCAGACCCGCGTCCTCGCTCATCACGCGGCCGCCGGTCAGCACGGCGATGTCCTCGAGCATGGCCTTGCGGCGGTCGCCGAAGCCCGGAGCCTTGACCGCGGCCACGTTCAGGGTGCCGCGCAGTTTGTTCACCACCAGGGTGGCCAGGGCCTCGCCCTCGATGTCCTCGGCGATGATGAGCAGGGGACGGCCCATCTGCGCGATCTTCTCCAGGATGGGCAGCAGGTCCTTCATGCTGCTGATCTTCTTGTCGTGGATCAGGATCAGCGGATCATCCATCTCCACCCGCATCTGCTCGGCGTTGGTCACGAAGTAGGGGCTCAGGTAACCGCGGTCGAACTGCATACCCTCGACCACGTCCAGCTCCATCTCGGTGCCCTTGGCCTCCTCCACGGTGATCACGCCATCCTTGCCCACCTTGTCCATGGCCTCGGCGATCATCTTGCCGATGGTCATGTCGTTGTTGGCGCTGATGGCCGCGACGTTGGCGATGGTCTCGCCGTCCTTGACCTGCTTGGCCAGCTTCTTGATGTGCCCCACGGCGGCGTCGGTGGCCGCCTCGATGCCCTTCTTGACGAACATCGGGTTGGCGCCGGCGGCCAGGTTCTTCAGGCCCTCGGTGATGATGGCCTGGGCCAGGATCGTCGCGGTGGTGGTGCCGTCGCCGGCCACGTCGTTGGTCTTGCTGGCGACTTCCTTGACCATCTGGGCGCCCATGTTCTGGAACGGCTCCTTGAGCTCGATCTCCTTGGCGATGGTCACGCCGTCGTTGGTCACCAGGGGGGCGCCGAATTTCTTGTCCAGGATCACGTTGCGGCCACGGGGGCCGAGGGTGATCTTCACGGTATTGGCGAGGGTGTCCACGCCCTTCTTCATCAGATCGCGAGCTTCCTCGCTGAAGTGGATCATCTTGGCCATGGTATTCTCTCCTTCGGATCAGGCGCCGCCCACCGGGGCGACGCGGGATTGAGGCAACAGGTTCACTTTACGAACAGGCTCAGTCCAGGATGGCCAGGACGTCGCTCTCGCGCAGAATGAGGTAATCCTCACCGTCGACGTTGACCTCGGTGCCGGCATACTTGCCGTACAGCACGATGTCACCCTTCTTCACCTCGGGGGCGACCCGCTCACCGCTGTCGCTGATTTGACCCGGACCCACGGCGATGATCTTGCCCTGCTGGGGCTTTTCCTTGGCGGTGTCGGGGATGATGATCCCGCCCTTCATGGTTTCCTTTTCCATGGGGGCCACGACGACCCGGTCAGCCAGGGGCTTCAACTTGATAGCCATGCCAGCTCCTCCCTTGATCAGATTTACGAACTATTAGGGACCCATCTAGCAGTCCCTATCGACGACTGCTAATCGCTGGCCAATATACCGGCACAAGCAGGGGTCGCAAGGGATATCAGACTCTTTTTCGGAAAAAATGAATTAGAAACCGGAGACTGCCATTTTGGCAGTCAGGTCGGGAAACTTTGCGCCGTGCATTACCGGTGGTGCTGGCTAAGGTATAGCCAGGCCGCGCCGCGGAGGGTCCAGAAGGGGTCCGCGGTCCGGTCCTCCGCCAATAGATAATGGCCCAGGCCCCCGGTCAGGATCACCGGGCGCGGCCCATAGGCTTCCAGCAGGGCGTTGATGGTGCCGTCCACACCCCTGATGCCCGTATGCCAGGCCCCGGCAGCCATGGCCGCAGCGGTATCATCCCCCACCGCCACCGGGCAAGGCCCGAAAGGCACCGGCTCCAGGCGTGCCGCGTACTCTCCGAGCTTGGCAGCGGAAAAGGCCATCCCCGGGGCGATCATCCCCCCCCGGAACACCCCGCCGTCCATCAGGTCGAAGGTCGTGGCCGTGCCCGCGTCCACCACCAGGGCGTCGTCCAGCCCCCAGGCCCGCACCATGGCCATGTTCACCAGCCGGTCCGGGCCGACCCGGGCCGGGTCCCGCACCCCCCACCCGAAGGGAACTTCCAGGTCGTGGTCGATGACGACGGCCTGCGGCAGGGCTTCCACGATCTGCGCGGTGATTTCGGGCACCACCGACACCAGCACCAGGGCGGTCGCATCCAGTTCCTGGCACGCGTCACGCAACATGCCCACCGGCCCACGCGGGTCCGCCCCGTGCTCCACCTCCAGGACCATCGGCAGGTCCGGCAAGGTTCCGCGGCCTTGCGCCCAGGACGCCCCGGCACAGGGCAGGTGGACGCCCTCCTCGCACACGGCCAGCTTCAACCTCGAGTTGCCGGCATCGACCACGGCCAGGCGACGGTTGCTCACGTTAGCAGCCATGATCCTACTCCTTGTCCCTGGAGCCGCTTACGGGGGGAAGGAGATGGACATCCCCCACCTGGATCGGGACCACCTCGCCGGAGGCGGTCTCCAGTTTCAAGGCACCGGCCTCGTCCACACCCACGGCGCGCCCGCTATAGACCCGATTGATGGACTGCACCTGCACCGTCTGCCCCAGCAGGCAATCGAGGTGGCTGAGGCTCTCCCGGTAAGGCGCCCACCCCTCCTGTTCGAAACGGTCCAGCTCGTTCTCGACCTTCTCCAGCAGGGCCCCGGCCGGCACCGCCGGACGCACATCCCGCCCGGTTTCGGCGAACACGCTGGTCGCGGTATCCTGCAGGGGGGCGGGAAACGCACCCGGCCGCGTGTGGAGGTTGAGCCCGAGCCCGCCCACGGTCAGGGATTTCTCCGCGGTCACCTCGCGCTGGAGCAGGATGCCCCCCAGCTTGCGCCCTCCGACCACGATGTCGTTGGGCCATTTCAGGCGCGCATCCACCTGCAACGTCTCCCGCAGCATGGTGACGGTCATCAATCCCAGCCAGACCGAAAACCCGCGGGCCAGGCTGACCCGGTGCGGAGGGATCACCACCGACATGTTCAACCCTCCGCAATCGGTCCACCGGCGCCCCTGCCGGCCGTGCCCCGCGGTCTGCCTTCTGGCAACCACCAGCGCGCCCGGACCCGCATCCGCCACCGGAGGCAGCTCCGCCACTTCCTTCGCACGCCAGCCCCAACCGTCCCAGACGCACAACCGGCCCCTGGCCGCCGGCCCCTGGCCGCGCAGGAAGTCGTTGGTGCTGCCCACCTCGTCCAGCAGGTACAGGCGCCCTCCCTCGCGCAGGAAACGCTCCCCGGGGGTGAACGAGGCCAGCCCGAACCAGTCCCGATGGACGCCCGGCCGCCTCCTGCCAAGGCGCCTGATCACGCGACCACCCCGTCCGGGAGGTCGAAATCCAGTCCCAGATCCCAGGCCTGGACCGAGTGGGTCAGCCTGCCGACCGACACCGCGTCCACGCCCGCCCGGGCATAGCCGCCCACGGTCTCGAGGGTCACGTTGCCCGAGGCCTCCAGCCTGGTGGCCACCCCCGCCTGATCGCGCAGGGCGACCGCCGGCGGGATATCCTTGACCGGGAAATTATCCAGCAGCACCCATTCGACCCCCAGGGGCAGGACACCTGCCAGCTGCTCCAGGTCGTCCACTTCGATCTCCACGGCCAGGTCCGGAAATTCCCGGCGCGCCCGCGCCACCACCGACGCCAGATCCTCCCGCCGTGCAGCCCAGTGGTTGTCCTTGATCATGATCCGGTCGTACAGGCCCAGCCGGTGGTTGCTGCCGCCGCCGCAGCGCACGGCGAATTTGGCCAGGGCCCGGTAACCCGGCAGGGTCTTGCGCGTGTCCAGGACGAGGCAGTCGGTGCCCGCGACGGCGGCCACGTAGGCGGAGGTCTGCGTGGCGATCCCGCCGAGGTACTGCAGGAAGTTCAAGGCGGTGCGCTCTCCGGTCAGGATGGCCGCGGCGGGGCCCTCGAGTTCGGCAATGGGCCGGCCGGCCGGCACCGCCTGGCCGTCCTCGGCCAGGAGCCGAACCCGCACATCGGGGTCGAGCTGCCCGTACACCATCGCCAGCAGGGGCAGTCCGGCGGTCACCCCGTCGCGCCGGGGCACGACCAGGGCCCGGGCCCGCCGCGCCGGATCGACGGCCACGGCGGTCGAGGCGTCTCCCGGGCCGATATCCTCTTCCAGGCTGTGGGCGACCAGGTGCGCGAGCCAGGGCCCGGCGGGGAACTCAGGTTTCATCTCACTGGTCATGGCTTCCCTCTCCGGTCGTGCCGATGCCCCACTGGGCCTTGCAATCCTCAAGCCGGTCCCTGATGGCGGCCGCCTTCTCGAACTCCAGCTTCTCCGCGGCAGCCAGCATCTCCTGTTCGAGCCACCGGACCAGGTCCCGGGGCGACAGGTCCTCACGCAGCAGGACCTCCCAGGGCTTGTCCCGGTCGCGGCCGTCCTCCAGGCCGCGCCCGCCGGCGGCGCTGGTGGCCTGGATGATCTCCTGGCGGGACTTGGTCACCGTGCGGGGGGTGATGCCGTGTTCCTGGTTCCAGGCCAGTTGCCGGCGGCGCCGGCGCTCGGTCTCGTCGATGGCCTTGCGCATCGAGCGGGTGATCTTGTCCGCATACATCACCACCTCGCCGTTGAGGTTGCGGGCGGCGCGGCCGGCGGTCTGGATCAGGCTGCGTTCGCTGCGCAGGAAGCCTTCCCGGTCCGCGTCCAGGATGGCCACCAGGGAGACCTCGGGCAGATCCAGCCCCTCGCGCAACAGGTTCACCCCCACCAGCACCTCGTTCTTGCCCAGGCGGAGGTTCCGCAGGATCTCGATGCGGTCCAGGGCCGCGATGTCCGAATGCAGATAGCAGACCTTCACCCCGGCGGCGGCCAGATAGCCGGTCAGGTCCTCGGACATCTTCTTGGTCAGGGTCGTCACCAGCACGCGTTCACCCCGGGCGACGACCTTGCGGATCCTCTCCAGCAGATCGTCGACCTGGAAACGGGCCGGCGCGACGATGATCGGCGGATCCACCAGCCCGGTGGGCCGGATGACCTGCTCCACGACCACCCCGTGGCACTTCTCCAGCTCGTAGTCCCCGGGGGTGGCCGAGACGAAGATGCACCGCGGAACGATGGCCTCGAATTCCGCGAAGGTCAGCGGCCGGTTGTCCAGGGCGCTCGGCAGGCGGAAGCCGTGCTCCACGAGGTTCAGCTTGCGCGAACGGTCGCCCTGGTACATGGCGCCGATCTGGGGGATGGTCGCATGGGACTCGTCGATGACCATCAGGTAGTCGTCCGGGAAGTAGTCCAGCAGGCAGGCGGGGCGCTCGCCCGGCTTGCGGCCGTCGAAATAGCGGGAGTAGTTCTCCACGCCGGGGCAGTGCCCCAGCTGCTGGATCATCTCCATATCATAACGCGTGCGCGAGGCCAGACGCTGGGCCTCCAGGGCGCGGCCGTCGCGGTCCAGCTCGCCCAACCGCTGCTCGAGGTCCCTGCCGATGGCGTCGATGATCCGCCCGACCCCGCCGCGCCCCATGACGAACTGGGTTGCCGGGTACACGGGCGCGTCGGCCACCGACTCCAGGGTGTGGCCCGTCAGGGGCTCGATCCAGGTCAGGGCCTCGACCTCGTCCCCGAAGAATTCCACCCGCAGGATGCGGTCGTCGAACCCGGAGCGGATCTCCACCGTATCCCCCCGGGCGCGGAACGTCCCGTAGTCGGCCTCCAGGTCGTTGCGCCGGTACTGGACGGCCACCAGCCGTCCCAGCAGGTCGTCGCGATCCATCTCCTGCCCCACGGCCAGGCTGATGACGCCCTCCTTGAAGGTCTGGGGGTTGCCCACGCCGTAGATGGCCGAGACGCTGGCGACCACGATGACATCGCGCCGCGAAAGCAGGCTGCTGGTGGCCCGCAGGCGCAGCCGCTCGATCTCGTCGTTGATGCTCGTATCCTTCTCGATGTACGTGTTGGTGGCGGGGATGAAGGCCTCGGGCTGGTAGTAGTCATAGTAGGAGATGTAGTACTCCACGGCGTTGTCCGGGAAGAAGCCCTTCAACTCGCCGTAGAGCTGGGCCGCCAGGGTCTTGTTGTGGCTGAAGACCAGGGTCGGGCACTCGAGCTGGGCGATGGTGCTGGCGATGGTGAAGGTCTTGCCCGAGCCCGTCACCCCCAGCAGGGTCTGGAACCTGTCGCCGGCACGGGCCCGGCTCACCAGCTCGGTGATGGCCGTGGGCTGGTCGCCGGTCGGTTCGAAGGGTGCTACCAGGTTGAACAGGGGCATGGTGCTCAAGAACCGAGGGAGTGCCGGTCGAGGATGATTTCCTGGCCCGCCGTCAGCCCATCCAGGGGGTAGGGGCGGCCCTGCAGGCGCACGGCCACACCCTCGGGGTCCCCCACCTTCAGGCCGAAATGGTCCGAGGCGTGCCAGAAGACGATGAACCTTCCGCCGCAGCGGTACACACGGCCAGGGACGATCTGCCCGTCCGGAAACGCCGGGATGCCCTGCGGGCCGGCGGACCAGTCGGCGCCCGTGAACTCCCGTTCACCGTCGGTCCGGACGCTGAGGCTCACCACGTGGGCGCACTCGATTGCCAGGATCAGGTCATCGGCGGCGGTCCGGGCCTCGGCATCCTTGAAATCCACCGGGGCGCCCGCGCCCGGGCAAGGGACCTCAGGGGCGGTGGCTTCCGCGGCGGCAGCGGTTGTCCCGTCGGTTACCAGCTGGGAATCGGCGACCGTCGTGGAGGTTTCCGGCAGGGTCGCGTGCGCTCCGGGCTCCGTGCCGCTGTTGTCCTGTCTGTTGAGGCAGCCCCTGACCCCGGCTCCCAGGATCAGGACCGCCGCCACGGCCACCAGGGCATAGGTCATCCATGGCCGCCAGCCATTGCCCAGACGCTGGACGATGACCTCATCCGCTTGCCAGACGGGCGCCTCATCCGCATCCGCACCGCCCTCCCGGCCGGCCATGCCCGCGTATAGCTGCAGCACCTGTTCGGGGTCGGCGCCCACGGCCTGGGCGATGGTCCGCAGAAAGCTGCGCACGTACAGGGGGCCGGAAATCAGGTGGTATTCGTCGGCCTCGACCGCTTCGACCATGGCCACGGGAATCTTGGTCTGCTCGGCCACCTGGGCCACGGTCAGGAACCGTTGCTTCCGCGCCGCGGCCAGGACCTCGCCCGGGGTCCGCAATTCCTGCTTGTCGGTCATCCTTGCCACCCCCGTTCGTTGTGAACCGACCGGTCAACCCCTGCCCAGGGCTTCCAGGCGCTGGACCAGGGTATCCGCCTGGGCACGGTTCTCCCGGAGCAGTTCCTCCTGCCGCCGCACGACCTCGGCCGGGGCGTTGGCCGTGAACTTCTCGTTGGCCAGCTTGGCCTCGCACCCCTTGATCCAGCCCCGGATCCGCGTCAGCTCCTTCTCCAGGCGGGTCCTCTCCTTGTCCAGATCCACCAGACCGGCCATGAGCAGGAAAATCTCCACCGTGCCGGAAACCCCGTTGCCGGCGGGAGCGGGATCGGGTCCGCCGCACAGCACCTGCACCTGCTCCAGCTTGGCCAGCAGCGCGATGTCCCCGGCCACCTCCTGCAGCGGCGGCACCTGTTCCGGTGCCTGGACCCGCAACACGACCTGGCCACGCTTGCCCGGCGGCACCTGCAGCTCGCTGCGCAGGTTGCGCACCACCGTCACGATATCCATGACCTGCTCGAACCGCTCCCGGTCAGCGTCGAAGGGCGCCGGGCCGGGGTTCTCCGGCATGGCGGACACCATCAAAAACCCCCGGGCCGGCGGCAGCCAGCTCCACAGCTCCTCGGTGATGAAGGGCATCACCGGGTGTAGGAGCTTGTAGGCCACACCGAGTTGCAACACGGCCACCTGCGCCGCCACCGGACGCTGGCCCTGGTCGCGCAACCGCGGCTTGATGGCCTCGAGGTACCAGTCGCAGAATTCATGCCGGAAGAAGTTGAAGATACCGTAGGCGGCGTCGTTCAGGCGCCTTTTCCCCATGGCCTCCTGGTAGTCCGCGACCGTCTGCAGGAGGCGGCTGAGGATCCAGCGGTCGGCCAGCTGCAGGTCCGTAGCGGCCACGCCCCGCGGCGGCCGTGCGCCGAAAACGGCCAGCCACAGCTCCTCGAACCAGTCGCCGGGCCGCTCCCGCCAGTCGCTGCCGGCCAGGACGGCCTGCAGATCCAGGACACGCGGGGCCGCGGACGGCTCCGGGCTGCGCTCCGGCAGCTCGGCCTCGTCCCAGGCGCCGAGGACGAGCTTGGTGGCCTGGAAGATCTTGTTGCAGAAGTTGCGGCCCACCTCGAGGGTCGATTCGGTGAAGAAGATATCCTGCCCGGTGGGGGTGAGCATGACCAGGCTGCAGCGCAGGGCGTCGGCGCCGTACTTGTCGATCAGATCGATGGGGTCGGGGCTGTTGCCCAGGGACTTGCTCATCTTGCGCCCCTGCTCGTCCCGCACGATGCCCGTGAACAGCACCTCGGAAAACGGTTTCTCCCCCAGGAACTCGTAGCTGGCCATGATCATCCGGGCCACCCAGAAGAAGATGATGTCCGCCGCCGTCACCAGCACGCTGGTCGGATGGTACTTCTCCAGATCGGGCGTCCGGTCCGGCCAGCCCAGGGGCGAGAAGGTCCACAGCCAGCTGCTGAACCAGGTGTCCAGGACGTCCTCGTCCTGGTGCAGGTCCTGCGCCCCGCACGCGGGGCAGACCGTCGGAGTTTCCGTGGACGCGATCTCCTGCCCGCACTGACGGCAATACCAGACGGGGATCCGGTGCCCCCACCACAGCTGGCGGCTGATGCACCAGTCCCGGATGTTGGTCATCCAGTTGTTGTAGACGCCCACCCAGCGCTCGGGGAACAGGGTGACCTCGCCCCCGGACACGGCCTCGACCGCGGGCTTGGCGAGCTGGTCCATGCGCAGGAACCACTGGCGGGAAAGGTACGGTTCGATGATGTTGCCACACCGATCGTGATGCCCCACCTGGTGGACTTGGTCCTCTACCTCGGCCAGCAGCCCCTCCTCCTCGAGGGCGGCCACCACGGCTTCGCGGCAGGCGTAGCGGTCGAGCCCGGCGAACCTACCCGCCTGCTCGTTCATGACCCCCTCGGGAGTCATGCACACGACCTGGGGCAGATCGTGGCGTCGACCCACCTGAAAATCGTTGGGGTCGTGGGCGGGGGTGATCTTGACGAACCCGGTGCCTTTTTCGGGGTCGGCGTGATGGTCGCCGATGATGGGGATCTCCCGGTCGGTAAGTGGCAGCTTGACCATCTTGCCGATCAGGGCGCTGCGCTCGGGGTCGCCTGGATGCACGGCGACCGCGGTGTCGCCGAACATGGTCTCGGGCCGCGTGGTCGCCACGATGACCTGCCCGCTGCCGTCGGCCAGGGGGTAGACCAGGTGCCAGTAGTGGCCCTGCAATTCCTTGTACTCGACCTCGTCGTCGCTGATGGCCGTCAGGCAGTGGGGGCACCAGTTGACCAGGTAGACGTCGCGGTAGATCAGACCCTTCTCCTTGAGGCGGACGAACGCCTCCTTGACCGCCCGGTTGCGGGCCTCGTCCATGGTGAAGGCTTCGCGGTCCCAGTCGAGGCTGCAGCCCAGGCGGCGTATCTGCTGGGTGATGCGCTCGTGCGTCTTCTCCTTCCAGGCCCACGCCCGTTCCAGGAACGCCTCACGGCCCACCTCCCGCTTGTCGATACCGTCGGCGGCCATCTGCCTGGTGACGACCTGCTCGGTGGCGATGCTGGCATGGTCGGTGCCGGGCACCCACAGGGTGGGCTGCCCCCGCATGCGGGCCCAGCGGATCAGGGTGTCCTGGATGGAATTGCCCAGGCAATGGCCCATGTGCAGGATCCCGGTGACGTTCGGAGGCGGCAGGGTGATCACGAACGGTTCACCCGGCAGATCCTGGTCGGGGGCGAACAGGCCCGCGTCCTCCCAGCGGCCGTACCAGCGGTCCTCGATGCCCTCGGGGCTGTATTGTGACATGTTGCGGGTGTCGCTCACGATCATCTCCTGGACCGAACTTCGGGGGTGCCTGTGGCTGGGGAAAATTCCGACCCGGGTCCGGCCCGGGGCAGGCTGGGAATTTAACATCTGGGGACGGGGCGGGCAACGGGATGATTCCACCTGACGCCACGTTCGAATTCTGATACCCTCGCCGCAGGCCATCCTTGCGGGGATTTGGACATCGAGGACCTGGACATCATGAGCTACCGCTTCGTCTACAACGAATCGCTGTTCGAACGCCTGACCCGCCGCCTGGTGCTCTACGTCCTGTCCCCGGCGCTGCTCATCCTCTCTCTGGCCGTGCTCCTGGAAATCCCCCTCAAGCCGGATTTCGGCTTCTCGGTGCGGCGCCTCGAGGTGGTCCATGCCGACGGGCCGGCCCGCGCGGCCGGGCTGCAGCCCGGCGACGCCATCGTCGGCATCGCGGGCGAGCCGGTCACCTCCATGCCCGGCTACTACGCCGCCCTTGCCCGCCACAGATCCCGGCAACCCCTCGAGCTGGACATCCAGCGGCAGGGACAAAGGATCCACCTGGTCCTGACCCCCCGCCCGTCATCCCAGGCCAAGCTGACCCGCGCCTACAGCCAGTGGGTGGTGGGCCTGGCCTTCCTGATGATCGGCTGGTGGGTGCTGTGGCGGCGCCACGACCCGGTTGCCCGCAACTTCTTCGCCCTGTGCGTGATCTTCGCCTTCTTCCTGCTCGAGATCCCCGACCGCCCGTCCCTGGGCTACATGTGGGTCAAGGAAAGCATCTGGGGATTGCTGCAACTTCTTCTGCCAGCCTATTTTCTGAGATTCTTCATCCAGTTCCCCGCGCCCCGGCGACGCCCTTCGGGACAACCGGATCGGCTGCGCTGGCTGCTGATCCCCGGTTGGAGCCTGTTCCTGTTGACGACCCTGGGCGATGTCACCGGCTGGAGCGGACGCATGCCCCGCATCTCAGCCTGGCTCGAGGGCATATCCCTGTTCTACATGGTGGGGTTCATCGTGGCGGGCCTGGTCATCTTCGCCCGCAAGATCAGGAGCAAGGGCCGCCCCCTGGAGCAGACCAAGATGAGGGCCGTCCTGCTGGGCATCGTCTGCGGGCTGGTGCCGTTTTTGACCGCGGCGGTGGTGGGCAACCTGGCCCCCGGTTCGGCCCTGCCCCAGTGGCAGTACCTGGCCTTCTCCCTCCTGCTGGTGCCGGCCAGCTTCGCCGTGGCCATCATGCGCCTGGGAGCCCTGGATCGGGATTTCATCGTCCGCACCAGCCTGATCTACGGCTTGCTCACGGCCATGGTCCTGGTGGGTTACTTCACCGTCGTCCTCGGCGTGGGCCTGGTCTTCAGGCGCCTGCTGGCCGTGCGCTCGGACCAGATCGCCCTGGCCCTGGTGGCGGTCAGCGGCCTGCTGGTGCTGCCCCTACGCGGCCTGGCCCAGAAATGGATCGACCGCACCTTCTACCCCGCCCGCAGGGTCAACCGGCAGGCCATGACCAGCCTGGCCGAGGAACTGACCGGCATCATCGACGCCGACGAGGTCACCTGCCTGTTGCAGCAGCGGTTGCAGACCCTGTTCGAACCGGCCGGGCTGGCGGTTTACCTGATCCGCGGAGACAGATCCTACCGGGCCATGGACTGCGCCGGCGACGCCGACGAGGCCAAGCCGCAAGCCCCGCCCCCCGAGCTTCCCGGCAGCAGCTCCCTGATCCGCCTGCTCGACCGCATGCGCCACCCGCTGTTCACCGAGGAGATCGAGGACCTGCTGCTGCCCACCGGGAGCGACGAGGCTTCGGTCCACCTGCTGGGCACCCTGGGGGTGCAGCTCGTGGTGCCCCTGGTCACCGGAAACCGGGTGCTGGGTTTCATCACCCTCGGCGACAAGAAGGGCCACGCCCTGTACAGCCAGGAGGATCTGGCCAACCTGCAGGCGCTGGCCGTCCAGGCGGCCCCCCTGATCGAAAGCCGCCAGCTGTACAGGGAAAGCCTGCACCGCAAGCAGATGGAGGCGGAGCTTGAGGTCGCCCGGGAAATCCAGTCCCGGCTGCTGCCGGTCGCCCCCCTGGCCGGGCCCGGCTTCATCATCGCCGGACGCAACGAACCCTGCCAGGCGGTGGGCGGTGATTTCTTCGATTACTTCCTACGCCCTGACGGAACCCTGGCCGTGGCCATCGGCGACGTGGCCGGCAAAGGCGTACCCGCCGCCCTGCTGATGACCTCGCTGCGGGTGGCCTTCCGCAGCGAGGCCAATCCCGGTTCCGGAGCCAGGGATGTCATCACCCGCTTGAACCGGACGGTGCACGGCCTTGTCTCCCATGGCCGGTTCGTCTGTTTCTTCTTCGGTGTCCTGGACCCACGCTCGGGCCTGCTCACCTACTGCAACGCCGGCATGGACCCGCCGGTGCTGTTCCGGGCCGCGGCAGCGGTCCGGGAGCCGCTGCGCCGGGGTGGCCCCGTCCTGGGCATCAGCCCCGACCAGCAATACCGGGAAGGTCGCGTGATCCTCAGCAGCGGGGATTGCCTCCTGTTCTACACCGACGGCCTGACCGAGCAGTGCAACCAGCAGGGTGAATTCTTCGATATCGAACGCCTGTGCTCGGTGGTCCTGGAGGAGCCCCGGGAAGGCTGCGGGGAAAAACTTGACAGAATATTTTGCACAGTGGAAGCATTCGGAAGCGACGGCGAGCCCGACGACAAGACAGCTATGATTTTGCAAATGCAAAACTTACCTGTATAAAGATTTCCCGGTATCCCTCTTGCATGGCCCTTCCTGTCCGGGACCGGCAGGACCCCGCCACGATCTGATCAAGGGGCCCGCAGGCAGCCGCATCCGGCAGCGGGGATCAGCCTCCTGCTGATGAATGCTAAAGCCGCACCACGAAATGCCGATCCTGACCGTGACCGCGATTCCATAACCCTAGGACAGGAAAGGGGGGATCGAAGATGGGACCTGAAACTAGCATTATCATGGGTCTTTGCCTGATCGATCTCTTTTGGTGGTTGAGAAAATGATCACATCGATCTAGGCCCCTGACGTGAGGGTAAGACCAGCGTCAGGGGCTTTTTCATGCCCTCGAACTCCTGCTTCACTCCCCCAGCAGCTTGACGATTTCCTCCTCGTACGCGCCCTTGGGATAACCGCCGATCCATTTCTTGACGATGACCCCGTCCTTGTCCAGCAACATGGTGGTGGGCAGGCTCTGAATCCCGAACTTCTGGAAAACCTCGACATTGCCGTAGACGAAGGGGAAGGTGAATCCCCGGGCCGCGATGAATGACTTGACCTTGGCCTGACCCTCCTGACCCAGGGCGATGCCCACCACCTGGAGCCCGTCCTGATGTTCCTGGCTGAGCTCCTGCAGATGAGGCAGGGCCTTGCGGCAGGGCGGGCACCAGGTATCCCAGAAGTCCAGCAACACGGCCCGCCCCCTCAGGTCGGCAAGGGAAAGTTGGCCGCCGTCGACCTCCTCCAGGGTGAATCCGGGCAGGACCTGCCCCACATCGGTGCCGGTTGCGGTCTGGTCCTGCCCCTGGTGGGTTTCATGCCCGCAGCCCCAGAGCACGCCTGCAGCCAGCCCCAGGATCAGGATCGAGATCAGTTTCAGGGTCTTGCGCACGGTGTTTCCTTCCTGCGGCATGGCCGTCAGCGGCTCATCGGACTTGGATGGTTGGTCCGCGGCAATATGGTAAAATCCAAGGGTTACGGCAACTGTGCCCGACTTCCCCGGCTCGCCCCCCCGGCGGCAAAGGGACTTGTGCCCGGCGCATTCCTGCGTATTCTAGTGGGAAACCCCACGGGAACCGTATCCTTGCCCAACAGAGGAGCACCCTTGAAAACGAATCGGCTGCAGAATCTCATACCGGTGTATCTGGCCCTGGTCCTGCCACTTGTCCTGCCCCTGACCCTGCCGGCCCCGGACGCTGCCCTGGCCGCTGATGACCAGGCCCTGGAAGTCACCATCCACGGCGGCGTGGCCGAGATCGGCCGCAACCTGCAGCTGGACATCGAGGTGGCCTCTCCCGCGGGGCGGCGCCTTTCCGCCCACGATTGGTCCGTGACCGTCACCGCCGACGGCGAGCCCTTCCTGGACCAGCCCTATCCCACCAAGCTTTTGACCCCCGCCGACCAGGGCTCAGGCGGCCTTCTGCCCGCTCACGCCCGTTTCGAGTGGGCGGCCCCGGTAAAAGAAGGCAGCGCGGTGGGCCAACGCCAACTGACCGTCGACTTCAGTGGCAAGTGGGAGGACGGCAGCACCGCCACGCTGACCTGGACCGGACCCGTGCAGGTGGATTTCGGCCAGGAGTGGACCGCCGACAAGATCTCCTCCTACATCGAGCGCAAGGGGTTGGGCCTGTTCCTGCTGGCGGTGTTCGGGTTCGGGCTGCTCATGAGCCTTTCGCCCTGCATCTACCCCATGATCCCCATCACCCTGGCCGTGATCGGCGCCCGCAGCCAGGACAAGGGTCCGGCCCACGGCCTGATGCTCTCGGTGACCTACGTCATCGGCATGGCCCTGGTCTACGCCGTACTCGGCGCCCTGAGCGCCACGGTGTTCAGCGGCATCACGGCCTTCATGCAGAGCCCCGCGGTCCTGGTGCCCATCGCCCTGATCATGGCCGTGCTGGCTTTGAGCATGTTCGGCGCCTACGAACTGGAGGCGCCCGCCTTCCTGCGCGACAAGCTGCAGGGCGGCGGCGGCCAGAGCGGCAACCTGCTGGGAGTGCTGGTCATGGGGATGGTCGCGGGCCTGGTGGCATCCCCCTGCGTGGGGCCGTTCCTGGCGGCATTGCTGGTGTGGGTGGCCACCACGGGCAACGTGGTGCTGGGCTTCTTCTCCCTGTTCACCTTCGGCATCGGCATGGGCATGCTGCTGATCGGCGTGGGCACCTTCCCCTCCCTGCTGGGATCCATGCCCAGCAGCGGCGGCTGGATGGTCACCGTCCGCAACGGCATGGGCCTGATCCTGCTGGCCATGGCCTTCTTCTTCGTCAGGCCGGGCGCCGTGCTGGCGGCCCGCTATTTCTACCCTCTGCTGGGGGTGACCACCGTCCTGGTGGCCGTCTTCATGGGCGCTTTCGACGGCATCACCGCCGAGACCAACTGGTGGGGCAAGGTCCGCAAGGGCCTGGGCATCTGTGTCCTGCTGGCCGGCATCCTCATCCTGCTGCTGGGCGTGGCCGTCAACCTGGCGCCCCACGCACAGTTTGGTCTGGGTGGGATACCCGCCCCGACCATGGTGACCGGTGCACCGGCATCAGGCGGCACCACGGGCACGGAAGCGGCCCCGGACCAGGCCTCGGCCGGCTTTGAAGCTCCCCGGGAGGTCGCCTTCACCGTCGTCAAGACCGGGCAGGGCGTCCGTGATTTCCTGGACCGCAAACGCGCCGAGGCCAAGGCCGCGGGCAAACCCGTGGTCATCGACTTCTGGGCCAACTGGTGCGTCTACTGCAAGAAGCTGGACAAGCTCGTATGGCACGACCCGGCAGTGGCGGCCGAAGCCGCGCGCTTTCTGGCCATCAAGATCGACGCCACCGCGCCCGACGACGCCGAGATGGAAGCGCTCAAACAGGAGTTCAAGGTTCCCGGTCTGCCGCGCGTGGTGTTCATCGACAGCCGGGGCCAGGTGCTGCACGGTTTGAGCACTGGATTCCAGCCGGCGGACAAGATGCTGGAAACCATGCGTGAGGTCCGCTGATACGGGTAAGAAGCACCAGGGGTATCTGTCAAAATGGACGGTTGCCTACGCCCTCCTGGCTGCGGCAACCTCGGCCTTCCGGCCCGTGACCTCCGGTCTCCTAAGAGAAACCGGAGGTCTTTTCGTGCCTTGCCGGATGCCGTTACTGGAAACGCACCTCCGAGCGCCGGTCCACGTCGAAGGCCTTGAACAGCCCACCCGTCTCGTTCTCGGTCAGGATTTCCGGCATGCCGTCCCCATCGATATCCAGCAGCTCGATACGGCTGAAGAAATTTTCATCCTCCCATTCCACGTTCCCGCTGATGGGGTCGATCACCTTCCCGGAATTCAGGACCACCTCGTTGCGGCCGTCGCCGTCCACGTCTCCGCACCGGATCTGGGTGGCGGTGTACGTGTCGATGCTCGTGTTGTCCTTGGTGAAGTTCTGGCCGTCGATCTGGACCAGGTGACCGTCGGCGATCATGGCGATCTCCGACGGCTGATCGTCGTCGAGGTTGGCCACGGTGAAGCAGGAGATCTTGGTGTACTCGCCGGTCAGGGACTCCCACAGGGGCTGGAACTGCTCCAGGGACCAGGCGTAGACCATGCCGTTGGCCGTCCGGCACAGCAGGGAATCATCCATGCCGTCTCCCGACAGATCGACCACGAGGATCTCCTCGGGCGCTCCGGACAGGGTCTTGCTCTTCCAGACCTGCTCCATGCCGTGGCCGTTCATCTTGACCACCTGGACGGTCCCGAAGCGCTCGGCGACGGCGAAATACATCCCCGACTCGCCGTCCAGGGGCTCGAACTGGGCCATGTGGCCCAGGCGCAGGGTGCACCAGGCCAGATCGCGGTACTGCCGGTAGGACAATTCGTCCGGGCCGGGCCGGGCGGCCTGCCCGGCGGAGGCGCCACCCAGGACCGCCAGCAGGCCCACCAACACAAGGAGAAACCGGGAATCACGGTGAAGACGGACATCGGCCTGGCTCATGGGGCAACCTCTTCTTTCACGGCAACAAAACTCAGGGGATCAGGCAGATTATAACCCAACCTCCCGGCCGCGCCTCGGAAAAAACTACCAGGGCAGCACGAGCCCCAGGCCCAACCGCAGGGTCCAGTCGATGTAATCATGGCCGTGGCGCTTGTACTGCCGGTACTGCCCCCGCAGATCCACCAGGTAGCGGCCGCCGCAGGCGGTCTCCCAGCCCAGGCTCATCAGGGGGGCCCACCCTATCTCGGTTCCCCGTTCCTCACCCCCGTCGAAGGTGATCTCGCTGATGCCGATGCCCGCACCGATGTAGGGGGAACGCCCGCCTCCCTGGGGTCCCACATCGCCGAAATAATGCCGCAGGATGAAATCCCCGGAGCGGATGCGGTAGTGCGTGTAGAGTTCCTGGTAGTCCACCTGCAGCACCAGACCCGTATTCCAGGACCGCAGGAAATCCAGGAAATTCGCGGCCAAGTCCGGGTGGAACACGACCGCCCCGCCGTATCCGAACTGGCCGTTGGAGTTGGAGAAAGCGCCGCCCGTACCGATGTAACCCACCAGATAGGCCGGGCTGGCCGGATCGAAACCCAGTTGGGAGCGCGGCAAGGAGAGCCGCGGGTTCTGTGCCGGAGCGCTCCTGGCCGCCTGGGGAGCCGCAACCGGCAACCATGCCGTCAGAAGCACCAGGGCAGCCGGTGTACGCAACCGCCCCCCGAGCAGAAGGAATTTCTCGATCATGAAGCGCTCCCCTGTTTCCGGGCCCATTCCTTTCACCACGGATCATCAGCAAGGGGGATGCCATGCCCCCAGCCTCGCTGGAACGAGTTATTGCATTGTACGCAAACAAGTTGTATTCTCCGCGAGAATCCGGACCGACCACCGATCCGGCTGAAATCCGTGCAGTGAGGGATGCCATGCCCGTACCGGAGCTGCCGCCGCCTGGCCGGGACCAATACCGGACCCTCGCCGGCGCGGGGCAACACGAGCTGAAGGTCAAACGTTCGCGGTTTGTCGGCCTGGCCGCTCCGGCCGCCGATGAAAACGCCGCCCGGGCGTGGGTCCAGGCCCAGGAGCGACGGTTCCACGACGCCCGGCACGTATGCTACGGCTACCGCCTGGGCCACCACGACCATATCCGGGAAGTCCGCAGCGACGCGGGCGAACCCTCGGGCACCGCCGGCGAGCCCATCCTGGCCGCCCTGCGCAAGCAGGGGATCAGCGATGCCGTGGTGGTGGTGGTGCGCTACTTCGGAGGGATCAAGCTGGGCACCGGAGGGCTGTCGCGGGCCTACGGGGAAACGGCCGAGTGTGCCCTGACCACAGCGGGAGCCAGGACCGTGCTGCTGGGCCGTCGGTTCACCCTGGAGTTTCCCTACCCCCTGCGCAAGACGCTGGATCACCTGTTGCGGCAATGCCGGGGGCGGATCTACGCGGAATCATACACCGAGACCATCCGTTGGGGCATCTGGCTGCCCCACTCCCAGTGCGCAGGATTCTCCCTCCGGCTGACCGAGAGCACCGCCGGCGCGGTGCCCCTCCGGGAGGAACCGGACGCGGGGGACGTCCCCCCCCCCGGCCGGTGAGTGCGCCGCCGATACCGAATAAAACGGCCCCGCTCACCGTCGGGGCCGTTTCTCTCTGTTCGCCTGTCGAAACAAAGGGTCGCTTCAGATGGTGGACTCCTCCGCGTAGTCGTGCATGTAGCGGAAGGCCTTGCTGGTGCGGATCTTCTCGAAGGCCTCTTCCTTGATCTGGCGGATCCGCTCACGGGTCAGACCCATGATCTTGCCGATCTCCTCCAGGGTCATCTCGTGGTCGCTGCCCAGGCCGTAGTAGAGACGCAGGACCTTGGCCTCGCGCTCCTTCAGATCGCCCAGCATGCGGTCGATGCTCTGGTTCAGATCATCTTCCATGACCCGGCTGTCCGGCCCCTCGCTGGTGGTGTCCTCCAGGAAGTCCAGGTAGGTGCTGTCCTCGTCGTTGCCGACGAAGTCGTCCAGGAAGAAATTGTCCTGCATCAGGGGGATGGTGTCCTTGACCTCGTCGACGGACAGCCCCAGCTTGGCCGCGATCTCCTCGGGCTCGGGCTTGCGGCGCAGCTTCTGCTGCAGTTCCCCGCTGGCCTTCTTGATCTGGTTCAGGACGCGGGCCCGGTTCAGGGGCATGCGCACGATCTTGCTGTGGTTGGCCAGGGAAGCCAGGATGGACTGGCGGATCCACCAGACGGCATAGGAAATGAACTTGTAGCCGCGGGTCTCGTCGAAGCGCTGGGCGGCCTTCAGCAGCCCCAGGTTGCCCTCGTTGATCAGATCCTCCAGGGGCACGCCGTAGTGGGCGTATTCCTTGGCGATGGAGACCACGAAGCGCAAGTTGGCCTTGACCAGCTTGTGCAGGCTCTCGCTGTCGTTGCTGTGGATGCCGCGGGCCAGCTCGCATTCCTCGGCCCTGGTCAGCAGCGAATAGGCCTTCACTTCCTGGAAGTAAAGGTCCAGATTGCTCATCAACTGGGCGGCAGGAACATTGGTCCTGGCGCCGAGATTCCGGTTAGCCTTGGTGTTCTTGGCAGACTTGCTCAGCTTGCGGGCTGCGGGAGTCTTGCGGGCCTTGGCCATGTTTACCATCCTTTCCAGGGGTTTTTGCATTCCCCCTAGAAATCCGGTTACCGGTGGGGTACGCTCTGCCCCCCTATAACAATTCCCATTCCATATATCAGGTATTTCTTTATAAAATTAACACGACCATAACCTACTATTTACCAACAAGTTGAAAATCAGTTTATTTTAGGTCTGATTCTTGGCGGCAAATTTTTTCCTGGGTATTGACAAAATGGCAAAACCGCCCCTGTCACGGGGGTCATGTTGTCA
>JANTFX010000015.1 GCA_024763215.1 Candidatus Krumholzibacteriia bacterium
GCATGACGGCGGTCCCGACCGCCGAGGCCATACCCCGGGTCGGGCTGCCGTCGGCGGGGTGGCCCCGCAGACGCCGCCACCAGGCCAGCAGGGGACCGGCCACCAGGACCAGCAACCAGGGCCAGGCCATCAGCCGGGGCAGATCCTCCAGGTAGAAGCGGATTCCCCGCACGGTCTTGCGCAACAGCGGGTCCAGGTGGTGGATGGCGAAGGCCGACAGCGGCTGGGGGTCGAGCCCCTGGTAAACGCGGTAGCCGGGGAAGGTGCGGGTGTCCTTGGCGGCCTCGGCCACGCCCTGCAGGGTGAAAAGCGGCTGCCCCGTCAAGCTCAGCGTGCGCAGGGACCAGGGGATGAGCACCGCCGTGGCCGCGGCGAACATCAGCCAGAACCCGGGGCCGAGGCGCCGGCGGAGGCCGCCTCCCTCCTCCGGGCGGACCAGCAGGAGCCACCACAGCACCGGCACCCAGAACAGCTCCAGGCGCACCATGGCCAGCAGACCGGTCAGCGCGCCAACCAGCAGGGGGCGGGGGTCTTCACCGCGGCGCAGGTGCAGCCAGACCATCAGCAGGATCAGCGCCGCCAGGATCTCATCCTGCCCCCAGGCCACGGCGAAACCCAGCAGGGGGCTGGTGCCCAGCAGGATCAACCAGAATCCGATGCCCGCGCCGGATCCCCGTCGCCACAGCGTGCAGGAACCGATGCCGATCATCAGCATCACCAGCAGGATCTGCATCACACGGACGGCGCCGACGGCGCGGACGGGATCGCACCCGGCGGCCAGGTAGGGCAGCACCAGCAGGGTGCCGTAGCCGGGCATGCGGTGGATCAAGGGCTGGGGCAGGCGCCGGGCGAAGGGGTAGGCGAAGGACAGGGGGTAGGCGACGTCGCTCAGGTAGCCCTCGCCGCGCACCAGGTGCCGGGCCACCGAGAGGTGGGTGTAGAGGTCGGCGGTCGGGGGCACCGGGCGGGCATGCTGCCGCAGACCCCAGGTCAGGCCGAAGATCAGGACGGCCAGCACGCCCGCGGCCAGCGCCGCCCTGCGGCCGGCCATGCTGGTAGTGCCGCCGGGCCGCCTCATGGCCGTCAGTTGCCGCGGCTGCCGGGCTTGGTCAGTTCCCAGCCCTTGGCGCACAAGGGGCAGTCGTCGGGCTCCCAGGTCTGCACCGTGACCTGGGCCAGGGAATGCAGGGGCAGGGGCAACGCCACCTCGCCGCCGGTACGGTCGATGATGCTGGTCAGGCCGGTGACCACCCCGCCGGCCTCCTCGACCACCTGCTTGACCTCCAGGAGGCTCGTGCCGCGGGTCACCACGTCCTCGGCGATGACGACCTTCTCGCCCTGGGCGATCTCGAAGCCCCGGCGGATCATCATCACGCCGTCCTTGCGCTCGGTGAAGACGAAGCGGCGGCCCAGGGCGCGGGCGACCTCGTGGCCGATGAGGATGCCGCCCAGGGCGGGGCTGACCACCAGATCATAGCCCGTGCCGGGGAAGAACCCGGCCAGCTCGGCCCCCAGCTCGCGGGCCAGCTCGGGAAACTGCAGGATGCGGGCGCACTGGAAATAGGTGTCCGAGTGCAGGCCGCTGCTCAGCAGGAAGTGCCCCTGGTGCAGGGCGCCCAGCTCGCGCATGAGGTCCAGGACCTTCTCTTGTTCCATCAGTCATCCTCCGTGTGGCCTGGGTTGGCGGCGCGGATCTCGGCGGCGATGGCCGCCAGGGCGGCGCCGGGATCGTCGCTGCGGGTGATGGGGCGGCCGATGACCAGGAAATCGGCGCCGTCGCGCACGGCGGCCGACGGGGTGGCCACGCGGCGCTGGTCACCGGCGGCCGCTCCGGCCGGGCGCACGCCGGGGGTCACGGCCAAGGGTTCGGGGCCCAGGGACGCGCGCACCGCCGGCAGATCGGCCGGGGAGCAGACGATGCCGTCGCAGCCGCATTCCCAGGCCAGACGGGCCAGGCGCACCACGCGCTCGGCCAGGCTGTCGGTCGAGGGGCCGGTTTCCTGCAATTCATCCTCGGAAAGGCTGGTCAGAACGGTCACCGCCAGCAATGCCGGCCGCCTGCCGGCCGGCGCCAGGGGCGAGGCCGGCTCAATGGCCAGGGCTGCGGCGGCAGCGGTCATGGCCCGGCGTCCGGCCTGGGCGTGCACCGTGCAGAACGAGGCCCCCAGGGCCACCGCCTGCCGGGCCGCGGCGGCCACCGTGTTGGGGATGTCGTGGTACTTCAGATCCAGGAATACCTCGCGCCCCTGCCCGCGCAAGAGGCGGACCACGTCGGGCCCGGCGGCCGAGAAAAGCTCCAGGCCCACCTTCACGCAGCCCGCTGCGGGGCCCAGGCGGTCGGCCAGGGAGCGGGCGGCCTCCAGATCCGGCACATCCAGGGCCGTGATGATGCGGCCGTCGGCGGGCAGGGCGCGCAGGCGTGCCAGCAGCTGATCGCGGGTCATGATCACCTCGTCTCCGGTGGGGAATGTCCTTGCCGCGGGGAACCGTTTGCTACTACCCTTCTAACAGCCGCGGACCCGGAATGCAATTCCATATTCCCAGGATAGCAGCCGGGCCAAGGGGTTGTTGTACGCATCATGGGCGCCCGGATTTGCGCCCCGGAAAGGGAAGCCCTTGCTGGATCGAAAATTCCTGCGCGAGAACCAGGAGCTCGTTTCCAGGGCGGTGGCCCTGAAGAACGAGTCCGTGGACATCGACGCCTACTACGAGAAGGATGCCGAGCGCCGGGCCGCGCTGCAGGAGGTCGAAACCCTGCAGGCCGAGGCCAACCGCGCCAACAAGGCCATCAGCGAGGCGAAGAAGGCCGGCCGGGACGCCTCCGAGGCCATCGCGGCCATGAAGGAGACATCCAGCCGCATCAAGGAGCTCAAGGCCGCCGTGGACGCCCTGGAGGCGGAGGTCGAGGCCCTGTATCTGCGCATCCCCAACGTGCCCCACGCCTCGGTGCCGGCCGGCGGCGAGGAGAACAACGAGATCATCCGCACCTGGGGCGAGCCCGTGCAGCGCGATTTCACGGTCATGCCCCACTGGGATATCGGTGTGGAGCTGGGCATCTTCGACCCGGAGGCCCCCGTGCGCATGAGCGGCAGCGGGTTCACGGTGCTCAAGGGGGCCGGCGCCAGGCTGGAACGCGCCCTGATCAACTGGTTCCTGGACGTGCACCACCAGCAGGGCTACACCGAGGTCAACATCCCCTATCTGGTAAATCGTAAGGCCATGACCGGCACCGGCCAGTTGCCCAAGCTGGCGGATGACATGTACCTGTGCCAGGTGGACGATCTGTTCCTGATCCCCACGGCCGAGGTGCCGGTGACCAACCTGCACATGGGGCGGACCCTGGGCGAGGAATCCCTGCCGCTCAAGTACTGCGCGTTTTCCCCCTGCTTCCGCCGCGAGGCCGGCGCCGCGGGCAAGGATACCCGCGGCCTGCTGCGCGTGCACCAGTTCCACAAGGTGGAGATGGTCAAGCTCGTGGCGCCGGAGACCTCCTGGGAGGAGCTGGAATCCCTGACCGCCGACGCCGAGGAGCTGCTGCAGAAGCTGGAGCTGCCCTATCGGGTGGTGACCCTGGCCAGCGGCGATCTGAGCTTCGCCGCCAGCAAGTGCTACGACCTGGAGGTGTGGTCGGCGGGAGTCGGCAAGTGGCTGGAGGTCTCCTCCTGCAGCAACTTCGTCGATTTCCAGGCTCGCCGGGCGGGCATCCGTTTCAAGGGCAAGGACCGCAAGGGGTTCGTGCACACGCTCAACGGCTCGGGCCTGGCCCTGCCACGGATCCTGGTGGCCATCATGGAGAACTACCAGACATCCGACGGCCGCATCGAGATCCCCGCGGTGCTGAGACCCTACCTGGGCGGGATGGAGCACATCGGTTAGATGCTGAACCGGATCCTCACCACGGTTTTCGGCGGGCTGCGCAAGCAGTACCTTTTCAACATCTACCTGCTGCTCGGCAGCGTGAGCATCGTGGTGGCCACCACCGTCTTCACCATACGCGTTTCGCGCAGCGTCGAACGCCAGGCCTACCTGACGACCAAGCTGCTGGCCGGCGTGGCCAGCCGGCTGTTCCAGGCCGAATCCCTGCAGGAGATCCAGCCGATCATCGACATCATCAACGAGAACGAAGTGCCGTTCATCATGACCGACAACGGCGGTCGGCCCATGCTGTGGAACGAACCGGTGATCGGAATCCCGCTGCCCGACTACCAGGTGCTGCTGAAGGAAAACATGTCCAACCCCCGGAACCCTGTGATCCAGGACGTGTTGACCCTGGCGGCGGGTTACGATCAGGAGCAGGAGCCGTTCGCCATCTTCGATCCCCAGGGACGCCGACTGGGCACCCTGCACTACGGGCGCAGCGCCTTGAGCCAGCGCCTGCGGGTCATGCCGTACCTCGAGCTGATGGTCATGGCCTTGTTCTTCCTGGTCATCCTGTGGGCGCTGCAGAGCAAGAAGGCGGCCCAGCAGCAGGCCTTGTTCGCGGGGATGGCCAAGGAAACGGCCCATCAGCTGGGCACCCCGCTGACGTCGCTCATGGGCTGGGCGGCGCTGATGGAGGACAAGGTCGGCAAGCATGACGAGGTCGTGGTGGAGATGAACCGCGACATCGACCGCCTGAGCAAGATCTCCGCGCGCTTCAGCCAGATCGGCTCTCAGCCCAAGCTGGAGCAAGGGGATCTGAACGCCGTGGTCGATGCCGCCATCGAGTATTTCCGCCGGCGTCTGCCCCACCTGGGCGGCAGGGTCCAGCTGCGCCGCGAAGGCTCCGTTTCCCGGCCCGTCCGGCTCAACGAGGATCTGCTGGGGTGGGTGCTGGAGAACCTGATCAAGAACGGCATCGACGCCCTGAACGAGGGCAAGGGCACCATCACCATCAGGCTGGAGGATGACCCCGGGGGCGGGGCCAGGTTCCTGGTCAGCGACACCGGACGGGGCATCCCCGCCCGGGTGGGCAGCCGCATCTTCGAGCCCGGCTTCACCACCAAGAAACGGGGCTGGGGCATGGGGCTGGCCCTGGTCAAGAGGATCGTCACCCAGTACCACGGGGGCCGGATCCAGATCGCCGAGACCAGCCCCCACGGCACGACCTTCCTGGTGACGCTGCCCGCGGTAACGAAGGACGACGAGGCCCCGGCGCGGCCGTTCACATCCTGAAGACAAAGGAGCCTCACGTGGCTTTTTCCATTCTCTGGGTCGATGACAACATCGAGGAACTGGGCGGGCATGTCCGCTATCTGGGCGAGAAGGGCTACGAGGTCCAGGGGGTCACCAATGGGCGCGACGCCCTGGCCGTCATCAAGGACAAACCTTTCGACGCCATCCTGCTGGACGAGATGATGCCCGGTATGGGCGGGCTGGAAACCCTCGAGGAGATCCGCAAGCTCAACGAGCACATCCCGGTCATCATGATCACCAAGAGCGAGGCCGAGGACCTGATGAGCCGCGCCATCGGCAAGCGCATCGACGACTACCTCGTCAAGCCGGTCTCCCCCCTGCAGATCCTCAGCGCGCTCAAACGCCAGCTCGAGGCCCGCCGCCTGGCGAGCGAGGAGATCACCCGCGACTACATGCAGAATTTCATGGCCCTGGGAGACCGCATCGCCCAGGCCGAACAGCCGGACGACTGGGAGGGCATCTACAAGGATCTGGTCGCCTGGGGCATGGACCTGTTCCGCTACAGCGACCACGGTCTGCTGCAGACCCAGGCCGAACAGATGACCGCGGCCAACGCCGTGTTCGGACGTTACGTGCGCGAACACTACCACCAGTGGGTGAACGAGGACGGTGTGACGGGCGTGGGGGATCCCCGCGAAGGCGGCCCCGATACCCCGCTGCTCAGCCCCAGGGTCTACGAGACCTGGGTGGAGCCGGAGGTGAAAAACAGCAAGCAGGTCTTCTGGATCGTCATCGATTGCATGCGCATGGACCAGCTGCGCACCATCGAACCGCTGCTGGAGCCCTACTACCACATCGACCGCCGCATGTACTGGTCGCTGCTGCCGACCGCCACGCCCTATGCCCGCAACGCCCTGTTCTCGGGGCTGTATCCCCTGGACATCGCCGAGGGCTACCCCCACTGGTGGGTGGGCAACGCCGACCACGAGGGCAGCCGCAACGCCCACGAGGGGGATCTGCTGCAGCAGCTGCTGGAGCGTCTGGACAGCCCCGCTGCCGGCAGCATGCGCTACTACAAGGTCTCCGACGCCCGCGACGCCGACCTGCTGCACCGCAACCTGGGCTCCCTGGGCGACGTGAAGCTGGTGGCCGGGGTCTACAACTTCCTGGATATCATGGCCCACGGGCGCAGCCAGAACCGCATCCTGAAGGAGCTGGCGCCGGACGAGGCGGCCTTCTGCAGCCTCATGGGCTCCTGGTTCGAACACTCCAACCTCTACGAGGTCATGAAGAACCTGGCGCGCCGCGACTGCACGGTCATCCTGACCACCGACCACGGCTCGATGCTGTGCACCAAGGCGGTGCAGATCCGCGGCAACCGCGACACCAGCAGCAACGTGCGCTACAAGTTCGGGGACAACCTGGGCGTGGACGAGACCAAGGTCATGATGATCAAGAACCCGGAGCAATACCGCTTGCCCGCCAACACCACCATCGAGAACTACGCGGTCACGACCGAGAACTACTACCTGGTCTATCCGACCAATTTCCACGAGTACGAGCGCCTGTACCGCGACAGCTTCCAGCACGGCGGCATCAGCCTGCAGGAGATGCTGTGCCCCTTCGTGGTCCTGAGGCCGCGGTAGATCATGCACCAGCCCGAGCACATCCTGCCCGACGAGGCGGATTTCCCCTGGGTGACGGCGACCGCAGGGGAGCAGGGCACCGAGGAGCTGGGGCGCCGGCTGGGCGCGGTCCTCGGCGGGGGCGAGGTCGTGCTGCTGTTCGGCCGACTGGGCGCGGGCAAGACCTGCTTCACGCGGGGCTTGTGCAGGGGGCTGGGGATCGCGGAGGATGTCGTGTCCCCGACCTTCACCCTGGTCAACACCTACCGGGGGGAACTGGTGGTGCATCACCTGGATTTTTACCGCCTGGGGGGGGATACTCCCCTGGAGGATGTCGGGGTCATGGAGATCCTGGACGAGGTGGAGGAAGGCCGGGCGGTGCTGGTAGCCGAATGGCCCGACCCCCTGCTGGGCGAGCTGAAGGGCCTGCAACCGGTGTACTCGTGGCTGGGGGTGGCCGGGGCGCAGGATCAGCAACGCCTGTGGCGTCTGCGGTCAGACTCGCCTGAGGCCGATCACCTGGCGCGTGAACTGGGGCTGCACAGGGAGAAAGGACCGGATGCTTAACCTCGCTCTGGACACCGCGACTCCCTGGGGGCGCTTCGCCCTGGCCGACGGCGACCGCCTGCTGGCCTACCGCCCCTTGAATATCCAGGGCAGTTACGCGGACGCCCTGTTGCCTGTGATCACCGACCTGCTGGCGGAAACCGGCCACGGGCTGGCCGATCTGGCCGGGATGGGGGTGACCAGGGGTCCGGGGAGCTTCACGGGGGTGAGGATCGGGGTGGCCACGGCCAAGGCCCTGGCCTATGCCCTCTCCTGTGAGCTGGTTGCGGTGACGACGCTGGAGGCCATGGCCGCGGCGCTGCTGCACCGGCATCCTGCGGCCGAGCTGGCGGTGCCGGTGCTGGATGCGCGCCGCGGGGAGATCTTCACCGGGGTCTATGCGCGCGAGGGGGCCTGGGTGCGCACGCTGGTTCCCGGAGCGGCCGCCGACCCGGACACCTGGTGGGAAAAGATCGTGGCCGCGGTTCCCCATGCGGAGTCGCCCGTATACGGGGGAGAAGGCGCGTCCTTGCTGCTGGGGCAGGGCCCGACCCTCCGGCCCCAGCTGAGGGCCGTGGGTGAACCGCGCCTGCGGGTCTGGACGAGTTCGCATCCCAGGACCGCCGAGGCTCTGGCCCTGGCCATGGGGCGGGGCCCGTCCGTGCTGCCGCGAATCCATCCCTTTTCCCTGACGCCCCGGTACCTGAGGGTTTCGGACGCGGAGATCAAAAGGAGGATCGATCTGACACCGCTTGCGCCCCGGGACGGGATCCCCGCGCATGACGGCGACCGGACATCCTCGTGAGCGGGGCCGGAGGCATCACCGTCCGTCCGCCGCGCCCGGGGGATCTGGCGGCGGTCGTGGGCATCGAAAAAGGGAGCTTCAGCGACCCCTGGTCCGAGGCTTTCCTGAGCGAGGAGCTGACCAATGACGTGTTGCGCCTGTGCCTGGTGGCCGAGTCGGCCGGCGGGGTTTGCGGGTACATCATGGCCTGGCGGGTGGCCGACCAGCTCCATGTGCTGAATATCGCGGTCGCTCCGGGCCGCCGCCGGCAGGGGGTCGGTTCGGACCTGCTCAGGGAAGCCTGCCTGCGGGCATGGGCCGAGGGCATGACAGAGGTCACCCTGGAAGTAAGGCGCGGCAACAGCGAGGCGCGCCGCTTCTACCGGCACAGGGGGTTGCAGGAAACCGGCGTCAGGCCCGGTTACTACGGGGATAACGGCGAGGACGCCCTGATCATGACCGGTCCTCTGGAAGGGCTGCTGGAGCCGCGTCGATGATTTCCTGTCGTGGGCGCGCAAGCAAAAGGGTTGTCCGAAACGGTCTGGAGGGACTAATTTGGCGGACACGAACCCGACCGATAACGGGAGCGCCCCCGGGGCTCCACCGTCCAAGGAGGACCGCGTGTCCTGGTTGACCCAAGCGGCCAAGGGCATCAAGGCCCTGACGAGTCAGAAATCGGACGTTCCGGACAATCTGTGGCGCAAGTGCCCCAACTGCTCGGAGGTCCTTTACCATCGCGAACTGGACCGCAACCTCTGGGTTTGCGGCGCCTGCGGGCATCATCTGCCGTTCACCACCGAGCAGTACATATCCCTGCTCTGCGACGAGGGCTCCTGGCGGGAGACCCACAAGGGGATCACCAGCAAGGACCCGCTGGATTTCAAGGATTCCAAGCGTTACCGCGACCGCATCAAGGCCGCCCGTCACAAGACGGGCAAGGAGGATGCGGTGGTCTGCGGCCGGGCCACCATCGGCCTGATCCCGGTCAGCATGTCCATTCTGGAGTTCTCCTTCCTGGGCGGCAGCATGGGCTCGGTGGTCGGCGAGAAGATCGCTCGCGCCCTGCTGGATTCACTGCGGCACCGCGAGGCGGCGATCATCCTGAGCCGCAGCGGCGGGGCCCGCATGCAGGAATCGTTGCTGTCGCTGATGCAGATGGCCAAGACCAGCGCCGTCCTGGCGCGGTTGCGCGCCGAGGGTATCCCCTACATCTCCCTGATGACCAACCCGACCACCGGGGGGGTGACCGCCAGCTTCGCCACCCTGGGCGATGTGAACATCGCCGAGCCCGGCGCCCTGATCGGGTTCGCCGGCCCGCGGGTCATCAAGCAGACCATCGGCGGGGATCTTCCGGAGGGTTTCCAGTCCTCGGAGTTTCTGCTCGAACACGGCATGCTCGACATCATCAGCGAGCGCAAGGACCTCAAGGAGAACCTGGTGCGGGTCCTGAACTGGTTCACCACCGGTCGTGACGTTTCCGTGCGCCGACCCCCGCGGGGATGAGGCCCGTGGGCGCCGACAGGGAGGCGGCTCCGGAGTGCGGTGCCGGGCCTCTGGCCGGTGAGCCCGGCGTGGGGGTGGACCTGCCGCCTCCGTTCTGCGCCAAGGACGAGGCGACCGCCTGGCTGTTCGCCCTGAACCGCATGGGGATCCGCCCGGGCCTGACCAGGATCAAGGGCCTGCTGGATGAGCTGGGCAACCCCCATGACCGCCTGCGCACCCTGGTCGTGGCCGGAACCAACGGCAAGGGCAGCACCACCCGGATCCTGGCGCGCCTGCTGCGGGCGGCCGGCTACAAGGTCGCCACCTATACCAGCCCCCATCTGCTGCAGGTTACCGAACGCATCCAGATCGATGAACGGTCCGTTGATCCCGGGGATTTTTCCGCCCGGGTCAGGGTCATCCGGCCCCTGGTGGAGAAACATGAGGCCAGCTGGTTCGAGACCCTGACGGCCCTGGCGGTGCAAATCGCCGCGGACGCCGAGGTCGATTTCCTGTGCTGCGAGACGGGGCTGGGCGGGCGTCTGGACGCCACCAACGCCCTGCCGGCCGAGGCCCTCCTGCTGACGGGGATCGGGCTGGATCATCAGCACATCCTGGGCGAGACCCTCGCGGAAATCACCGCGGAAAAGCTGGGCCTGCTCAAGGCGAACGTGCCCTTCTTCTGCGCCCTGCCGCACGATCTCAAGGCCCAGGCCTTCACCGCCGCGGTGAAGGCGGGCGCCCCGTGCCATTTCCTGGACGAGGTGACCCGCAGCGCCGCCGGCGGGCCCGAGGCACCCGGAACCTGGAATCTGATCCTGCGGGACAGGGCCCTGACCGGGCTGCCCGACGGCGGGATGCCGTTTCAGCGCCGCAACACGGCGCTGGCCCTGCTGGCGCTGACCGCGCTGGAAAAGCGGCTGGGCATGAACCTTGTCCCCCCGGATCCGGGAGCCGCCCTGGGGAATCTTTTCCTGCCGGGCCGGTACCAACAGATCCTGGCAGGCCCGGACTGGTTCGTCGACACCGCGCACAACACCCAGGCCCTGACGGCCGCTCTGGAGCAATTCCTGGCCAGGCCCACCGCAGGCCGGCGCGTCCTGATGCTGGGCGGCATGCGGGATAAGGCCTGGGCCCCGGAGGTGGGCGCCCTGGCCGGGCGCATGGACGAGGTGGTCCTGGCGCCCATCTCCCTGCCCCGCTCGCGGACCACCGCGGATCTGGAGAGTCTGGCTCGGTCCTGGCCGGGACGGCCGGTCGTGGTTTCCGGTATCGAGGAGGCGCTGGCCCGTCTGGCCGGCCTGCTGGAGGCTCAGGACGCGGTCCTGGCCACCGGAAGCTGTTTCCTGGCGGCTGAGCTGCTGCACCGGCTGGGATGCGAGAACCTGGAAGATTGGGCCACGGTCAGGCCGGCCGGTGCCGTGCTGGCGGGCCTGGAAAGGAAGCGGTCATGAATCAGCCGGTGCTGGGAGTCGATGTGGGGGGGACCCGGGCCAAGTTCGTGGTCCTGGACGGCGAGGGTCAAGTGATCCAGACGGGCGAGGTCGCCTCGGATCCCGGTAGCGCCGCAAGGACCCTGGCCGCGGTGGCCGGTGCACTGGATCCGTCGCTGTGGCCCGACAGGGAGCCGGACGCTTCGTCCGCGGCCGGGCTGGCCGGTGTGGGGCTGGCCTGCGCGGGTGTCGTGGATCCGGACCGCGGCTGGCTGGGGCGATCCCCCAACCTTCCGGGCTGGGAGGATTCCGATCTGTTCGCGGCGGTGGGGCGGGTCTTCGGCAACGTGGACCGCGCCGTGGCCAACGACGTCAACAGCGCCCTGTACGGGGAAGCCAGGCGGGGGGCCGGACGCGGCTGCCGGGACCTGGTCATGATCGCCCTGGGTACCGGAGTCGGCGGCGGGGTCATCCTGAACGAACGGCTGATCATCGGCGCCCATTGCGGGGCCGGCGAGATCGGACACATGGTGCTGGATCCCGAAGGGCCGGTATGCACCTGCGGCAACCCGGGATGCCTGGAGTCCTATGCCGGCAGCGTGGGCCTGCTGAAGGCCGCCCGGAAGGCGGCCCGGGACGGCGCGGCGCCGGGGGTGCGCGCCCTGGCGGAAGAAAAGGGGCCCGATCTGACAACCCGCGACCTGGCCTTGCTGGCCGAAGCGGGTGATCAGGGGGCGGTCGCGTTGTTCGCAGCGGCCGGCCAGCGCCTGGGCCAGGCGGTGGGCAACCTGGTCAACATCCTGGATCCCGAGCGAGTGATCATCGGCGGCGGTGTGGCGCGGGCTGGCGATCTGATCCTGGAACCCTGCCGCAGGACCGCCAAGGACATCATCCTGGCGGTCGAGGCCAAGAAGACGCCCATCGTGCCGGCCGAACTGGGGACGGGGGCCGCGGCCCTGGGCGCCGCCTTGCTGGTCGCGTCCCGGGAGAACGCCCCTTGAAACATGTTTCCGGGCATCCCCACCGCGGCCGGATGGCGTTCACACGCCTGGTGCTGGCCCCTGCGGTCATGGCCGCGCTGGCGGTGTGTGCCGGCAGGCTGACGGTGGGGGCCGCGGCCGCGGGGCCGCAGGCGGGCCGGGAAACTTCCAAGGTCAGTTCGGACAGGCTCGTGGAAAAGAGCATCAACGGGCGCAAGGTCCGTTTCCTGTACGGCAACGTCTTCATCGATCGCGATACGCTGACCGCGGCCGCCGATACGGCCGAGGACCACGTCGACGAAGAGTATTACCTGCTGCTGGGGCGGGTGATCCTGACCAGCAACGAGACGGTGCTGCGCTGCCGGCGGGCGCTGTACCGGAAGGGGACCGGCGCCGCCGATTTCAGCGGGGATGTCGAGCTTCTCGACGGCGGGATGACCGGCACCAGCCTGCGCGGCGAGCTCAGGGGCAACGGCCGTTTCGTCCGCCTGATCGACCACGCGCGCATGGTGGACGAGGATTTCACGGTCTACGGCGACACCATCTATCGTGACCGCCGTAAGGGGCTGGGCATGGCCCTGGGCCACGTCAGGCTCGAGAAGAACAGCCCCGCCGCGACCGACACCTCCGCCCTGCCCGACAGCACGGCCATGCCCGCTGTTACCGACAGCACGGCGGCCGCCGACTCGTCCTGGGCCCTGGAATGCCGGCGGGCCGTGTTCCAGGCCAACGGCCGGGACAGCGATTTCTTCGGGGACGTCAGGCTGGTCGACGGGGACATGATCGGCACCGGCGCCAAGGCCGCCGCCCGCGAGGGCGGCGACCGGTTCAAGCTGATCCGTGACGCGTTGCTGGTGACGCCGGATTTCACCATCCGGGCCGACACCATCGCGCGGGACACGCGCACGGGACTGGGGGAGGCCACCGGACACGTCCGCATCGTCGAGCCCGATGCCCACAACCTGGTGACCGGGGAGCATGCGGTCTTCGACCGCGAGGCCGGCACCGCCCTGGTGGACAGCCTGCCGGAATTGACCAGCCGCGAGGAATCCAGCGGGCCGTTCAGCAGCCGCTCGCGGTGGATGCGGTTCTACCGGGACCAGGACAAGGTGGTCATGGTCGATTCGGTCCGCATCCGCCAGGAGAATACCACGGCCATTGCCGACACGGCGGTGGCCTACGGGCGCGAGCGCATGGTCCTGACGGGGCAGCCGGAGGTCCGGGTCGGGAAGAAGAACCGGCTGCTGGGGAAGAACATCGAGTTCCTTTACGACCACGGCGAACTGCGCACCATGTCCCTGCGGGGAGAGGCCCGCCTGGAGGATTCGACGCCCGATAGCCTGGCGGCGATCTACCGCGGCCTGCCCCCCCTGGATGTGCTGTCCGGCGACACCATCAACATCGATTTCGAGGCGGGGGAAATCCGGCGCACGGTCGTCATCGGCGGGGCGTCCAGCCACTACACCCCCGAAGACATCACGGACGAGATCGCCACCAACGACGTGTCGGGCGACACCATCATCATCAACTTCCGGGCGGACCGGGTGCGGAAGGTGGATGTGTACGGGGGCGTGTCGGGGATCTACCGGTTCGCCAAGATCAAGGAGATGACCAAATACGGGGATCGCCCCGCCGGCGTGGATTCGCTGACGGCGTTCGCCGACACTTCGACAACCTCCGCCGGGCGGGATTCCCTGCCTGCGGTCGGGGTCGACTCCTCGGCGGTGGTTGCTGCGGCGGCGGCACCCGGCGCAAACCCGGCTGCGGGGGAGGCCGATTCCCTGGCGACCGCCCCCGGCGATTCCCTGGCCGCGACGGCGGCCGATTCCCTGGCCGCGACGGCAGCCGATTCCCTGGCCCCCGGGCAGTACGATTTTGGCAGCGCGCTGCAGAAGGTGGATTACAAGGGCGACCAGGTGACGTTCGACCTGGATGCCGAGACCATGGAGATCCACGGCAACGGCGAGCTTGATTACGGAACCATGAATCACACCGCCGGGCACATCATCCTCAACACGACCACGCGCGAACTCTACTCCGAGGATCAGCCCTACCTGAAGGACGGCGATGCGGTGGTGGGCAACCTGATGGGGTACAACTTCAAGTACAAGACCGGAGCGGTGCAGGACGGCGTGACGTCCATGGACGGCTACTACTACGTGGGGGACTCCATCCGCCGCTACCCGGACGGGACGATGAAGATCAAGGGGGGCAAGATGACCTCCTGCGACCGGGCCGAACCCCATTACCACTTCTGGTCCAACAACATGAAGATACGGCAGGGGGACAAGATCGTGGCGGCTCCCATCGTCCTGAAGATCGGGCACGTGCCGGTGTTCGCCCTGCCGTTCTACTTCAAGAGCCTCAAGAGCGGCCGCCAGTCGGGGATCCTGTTCCCCTCCTTCGACTTCGGCTGGTCTTCCCGCGAGGGACGTTACATCCGCGATTTCGGCTACTACTGGGCCGCCAGCCAATACACCGATTTCATCTTCGAGGGCGACTACAATGAGCACCAGGACTTTTCCTACCGCATATCCAACCGCTACGTCAAACGCTACAGCTTCAACGGAACGGTCGACTATTCGCGGCAGATCGGGCTGGGCGGCGACAACGACTCCAAGGAGTGGCAGCTGCGCTGGAGCCACAACCAGCCGACACTCTTCGACGACTACAAGCTGCGGGCCGACGTGCGCATGTCCAGCCGCTCTCTCAGCAACAACGACCTGACCAGTTCGGTGCGTCGGGACATCGTCAGCGGGCAGATGAAATCCACACTGTACCTGAGCCGGAACTGGGACTTCCTGAGCGCCAGCCTGAACGCCAACCGGGACGGGCGGGTCAACGCCGAGGACGACGATCCGGCCACCGACAACCTCGTGTACAGCATGACCCTGCCGTCCCTGTCCCTGAATTTCCGCCAGTTCACCCTCAAGAGCCCGCTGCGCGGCGGGCAGAAGGGGAGCTTCTGGGGCGACCTGCTGCGCAACACGTACGTCCAGCACTCCTATGCGCTGAGTTCGGACAAGCAGGTGTACGAGTCGAAGGACGTGACCAAGTACCACGTCAACGGCAAGGGGTCGGTCAGCCTGAAGCCCCCGCGGGTGGGGATCTTCAACGTGAGCTTCAGCGCCAACGCAGGCCAGGACTGGCAACGCGAGACCACCGAGGGTCAAAGCTGGGTGACCGAATCGGACACGACCGGCCATTTCGAGGACCTGTACGAGCGCACGGAGGACACCCGGCCCAACCTGAGCTTCAGCTCCAGCCTGGGCACGACCCTCTACGGATTGTTTCCTGTGAAGGTGGGGCGTTTGCGGGCCATGCGCCATACGACCAAGCTCAACGCCACCTGGAAGCTCTCCCCGACCATCAGGAACAAGCAGCGCCGCAGCACGAGCCTGGCCCTGGGCTGGAGCAACCGGCTGGATCTGAAGTACGCCACCGGCCCCGATTCCAACGCCACCGAGAAGAAGCTCGACGGGTTCGTGGACTGGAACCTGACGACGAACTACAACCCCGAAAAGGAGCCTGGCCAGCGCTGGTCGGATATCAACAGCAGCCTGAGCATCAAGCCCGGCCAGAGCCGCTATCTGCAGATGAAGGTCAGCAACACCATCGACCCCAAGAGCTTCTCCTTGAAATCGACCCGGTTCAACTACAGCCTCAGCTTCAACGGCAAGCTGGATCTGGGCGTCGAGGAAGTGGAGGGTCAGGACGACAAGAACAGCGCCCTGGAACGCCTCGGGACCGACGACCAGGGCCAGGAGAAGCCCCAGCCCCAGAGCAACCAGGACGACCCGTTCGCCGGCGACAAGGACAACCCGTTCGCCAGCTACAGCCGGACGCAGCAGAAAAAGCAGCAGCCGCTCGGGGGGGGGAAGGATCAGACCGAAGGCGGCCGTTACCTGCCCTTCAAGGTCAACACGAGCATCAGCTACAGCTATACCAACGCCTCGGCTTCCAAACGGGCCAACGCCAATTTCTCCCTGTCGGCCAACCTGACGCGCAACTGGGAATTCAAGTACAACACCTCGTTCGATCTGGACGTGGGCCAGCCCGTGCGCCAGCAGTTCAGCTTCAAACGGGACCTGCACTGCTGGGCTCTGGAGTTCAACCGCACCGTGAGCGCCGTGGACAGCCAGTTCGGATTCCGCCTCTACCTGAAATCCATCCCCGCCTTGAAGTTCGTGCGCGGCAGGGAAGGAAACATGGGGGGCATGGGCGGGGGCTACGGCCAGGGGATGTTCTGACCTCCGGCGGGGGATTTGCCGTTTGGGACCGACGGGAACACCCCGCCAGGACAGGCGTTCGGGAGGGGACCGACCCGTATGCCCCGGTATCATGGGAAATTCCAAAAAAATAGTATTGACAGCCCGCCTTCCGGGGGGTTTGATCGCGCCAGAAAGGAGGTGAGGTTCATGAATAAAACCGAACTCACCGATAAACTCTCAGTGAAGACAGGCATGAGCAAGGCAGCCGCCAAGCGGGCCATCGACGCACTCTTTTCCACCGCTCCCCGCGAGGGCATCATCGCCTCGGCCGTGGCCAAGGGAGACAGGGTGCAGATCACGGGCTTCGGTACCTTCGAGCAACGTAAGCGCAAGAAGCGGATGGGACGCAACCCCCAGACCGGGGCCGCCATGACCATTCCCGCCGCCAAGTACCCGGCTTTCGTGGCCGGCAAGAGCCTGAAGGAACGGGTCCAGAAGAAGTAGGCACCCCACCGTGGAAACAAGCAAGGGCCGCTCTCGGGCGGCCCTTCTCTTGTCCTGGAATCCCGCACCGCTTCGCGGTTTTGCGGGGGGTGGCGACCGGGGGAATCCTGCGGGCGGCGAACCGCGCTGTTGCCCGGCCCTGTCCGGGCATATATAATTGACGGGTTCAAGGAACTTACGGCCGCCGGAGGGGTTTCCGGTCGGTCGGGCTTACCGATGGTTCCCGGTGATTTTTCGATTTTCATCCTGGTTAAGCAGGAAGGTGGCGTGATGACCGATCAAGTCGGAGGGGGCCGTTCGCGGCGATTGCTGGCCGCGCTGGTCCTGATGGTCCTGGTCTGCGGCGCGGCGCTGGCGGCCGCTCAGAACACCAAGGACACCAAGGGCGACAAGGGAGATTGGCACAACATTCATCTTGTCTACACCACCGATATCAAGGGCAAGATCGAGCCCTGTGGGTGAAAGTCTCACCAGCGTGGCGGACTGGCCCGGAGGGCCAGTTTTCTGGATGGGATTTGGGAACAGAACGTGCCGGTCTTGCAACTGGACGGGGGCGACCTTTTCGGCCGCCGCAACCAGAACGAGCGTTTCCAGACCGAGTTCCTTTGCGAGGAAGTTGCGGATCTGGGTGTGGATGCCATCGGCCTGGGCGAACAGGATCTCAACTACGGTCTGAAGTTCCTGCGCTCGATGATGGACAAGTACGGATTGCAGTTCACCAGCGCCAACGTCAAGGACGCGGCCACGGGCAAGCTGATCCTGCCCGAATACCTGATCGTCAAGCGCGGCGGCATCACCTTCGGCATCGTGAGCGTTCTGGACCCGGCCCAGAAGATACTCACCATGACCGCGGACGACAGCCAGTTCCAGGTGGACGACCCGGTGGCCACCCTGCGCGAACTCGTGCCGCGGTTGCGTGAGAAGGTCGATACGGTGGTCCTGCTGGGGCACCTGGGGGATTCCCAGACCGACAACGTCGTCAAGGAGATCCAGGGGATCGACATCTCGGTGACCGGTCATACCTACCGCAACATCACCACCGAGCGCATCCTCAATGATACGGTCATGCTCGGCGCCTCGTACGAAGGCCGCTACCTCGGCGACGCCGACCTGATGATCGACCCGGACAACGGGAAGGTCATGGCGGTGGCCATCAAGGTCACACCCATGGACGACAAGGTCGCGGACGACCCGGAGATGCTCAAGAAGGTCAAGGACTTCAAGCAGAGGCTTGTTGATTTCAAGGAGGCCAAACGGGCCGCCTATCCCCGGACCTTCGGCTCGGACCAGGAGAACTTTCTCGGCGATCGTTCCTGCAAGGGTTGCCACGAGGACGCCTGGAACGTTTACGCCAAATCAGCCCACATGAAGGCCTACATGACGCTGCGCAACAAGGGGCAGCACTTCGAGCCCGACTGCCTGGTATGCCACACCACCGGATACCAGTACAAGAACGGCTATGCCGACGAGGCGCCCTACAACCGCCTGATCAACGTGCAGTGCGAGGCCTGCCACGGCTACGGCACCCAGCACGCCCGGGACGGGAAGTGGGTCACCCAGGCCAAGGATTCTTGCGTCGTTTGCCACGACAAGGAGAACAGCCCTGAATTCGACTACGACACCTACTGGGCCAAGATCAAGCACTAGGCGGCGCCTCGTGACCGCGGCCTGTCTGGCTGTCCTTCTGGGCACGGGCGTTTCCGCCCGTGCCCTCGACTTGTTCACCCTGTGGCGGCAGCCGGATCTGCCGCTGGATCTGACCCCGGGATCATGGGCCGACTACCGCCACCAGACCATGACCGGCGGTCGCCGCGATACGGATCTGACCCGTGTGGTCTGCCTGGCCGCGCCCGAGGGCCGGCCCGCCGGGGACCGGGTGTTCGAGGTCATCCCGCTGCAGGAGGATGACCAGGGCCGCCTGGAGCCCGTGCCGGGGCAGGGCGTGTGGCTGCTGGTCTCGGGGGATATCGCCCGGCGCAGCGGCGATCTGTGGGATCTGGTCCGCGAGGCCTGGCAATGGGATGGGGGCGAGGCCAGGCGGCTTTCGGTGGACCAGATGAGGCAGGACCCATTGACCGCGGGGTTCCTGCAGGGAGACTTCGCCCCCGACAAGGTCGAGCACCAGGAGCCGGCCACGCGGATCATCGATCGTCGGCAGTTCCTGTGCAGCCAGATGGTGCTCAGCGCGCGGGATACCCAGAGCGTGGACCTGCCGGCCGGCAGGATGCTTCAGACCTCCCTGCACGAGGTCACCGCCGCCTTCAACCCCGAGCTACCCTTGCTCGGTGTGGCCTACGCGGCCGAACGGATCAGCTCCCAATCCTCTTTCGAGACGCCCAACCCCCGTTTCCATGCGCCCGCACCACGCATCAGGGTGGAGGTCATGGAGCTGGTGGCTTTCGGGCGTGACGGGGTGTCGGTTCTTGGCCGTGGTCATTGACCTGCCTGCTGTTTTTGTGATATAATAACCCCATGATAGCCAATGATCTCAACGCCTACCGCGCGGAGGCCTACGCCTTCCTGCTCGGAGAAGATACCCCCCTGCCCACACCGGTCATCGCCAGGCGTTTGTTCGGCGCGCACCGGCATGAGATGCCCGAAACCCAGGTCGTGGTCAGGACTCTGCTCCAGGCCGATCCCCGTTTCGTGGAGACCCACGACCGGTGCTGGACGGTTCTGGAGTCCCCCCTGATGCAGAGGGATCTGCTGGACGCCACCTACTCCGTCGTGGACCTGGAAACGACCGGTAGCGTCATCGGTGTGGACGAAATCATCGAGATCGGCGTCTACCAGGTGAAGAGGGGACGGATCTCCCGGAAGATGGATACGCGCGTCTGGACGGACCGGCCCATCCCTCCCTGGGTTGCTCGGCTGACCGGCATCCACAACGACGACCTCAAGGGTAAGCCGACGTTTTCGGACGTGGCGGAGAAGCTGCTGAACCTTCTGGACGGGCACGTGTTCGTCGCCCACGATATCCGGTTCGACCTGCCTTTCCTGCGCTGGGAGTTCGCCCGCCGGGGCATGGCGTTGCCGGCGGTGACCGGGCTGTGCACCCTGCAGCTGTCGAGGAAGCTGTGGCCGGATCTGACCAGCCGCAGCCTTTCCGACCTGGCCAAGCATTTCCAGATCGCACATGAGACCCCTCACCGGGCCGCCGATGACGCCGGGGCCACCGCGGGTGTGCTGATGGCCGCCCTGCGCGCCGCCCGGGAGGCGGGGGTCACGCAGCTGGGCCAGCTTTATGCCCTCGACCGCAAGGAACCCGCCCCAGGCATGGCCGGCAAATCCCTGAACGCCCGCACCGCGGAGTCTTGACGAGCGCCGGCCGGCGCCGGTATTCACAGAAAAATTGCCCCATCCGGTTGACTCCCGTACCAGAATAGGATAGGATGCCCGCCAGTATTAGCCTGGGCGGGCATGTGTTTTGGTGTCCGCCGCGGCGATACCTGATTCAGAGCCAAGGAGGAGCCCATGGCCGCCATCAAGGAAGATGAAATCCTCGTGCGTGATGAAAGTTTTGTGAAGTACGAACGACTGCTGTCCAAGGCCGAATCCGAAGGTAGGATCAACGGTCCCTGCAAGTGCCTGGTGTGCGGGATGCGTTATCTGACCAAGGAAGAGGCGGATGCCTGCTGCAAGATCGTGACCTGAGAGCCCCTATGAAAAGCAATCAGTACTGTTCGGTCTGCAAGCAATGGCTGGACATGGAAGTCGTCTCCAGCGGCGATCCCGAGGAGGACGACGGCGTCACCTGGTATCGTTGTCCGGGCTGCCAGGGTTTTCTGCCCAAGCTGAATGCCGCTGCCGAAACCGATGCGGCGGCCACGGCTCCGAAGCAGGGCACCGAAACTGCGGCCCCGGCGGATCCGGCAGAGAGCCCGGTCGCAGCCTCCGGTGAGGAACCGGTCCTTCCTGAAGATGATCTGCCCTGGGATAGCCCCGAGGAAATGCTGGACGCCGCCGCGGCCACGTCGCCGGCCGAGGTTTCGGCGACCCTTGCCGGTCTGGAAAGCGACGAGCCGGCCGGCGGGACCGAACCGGCGGGGGATAAGGGCGCCGCGGACCCGAATGAAGCAGGGAAGGGCGAACCCATCGCCGAGTACGCCGCCATGCTGGAGGCCGCGGATGTGGAAGCGGCCGTGCCCTACCGGCCCTGGGATTCGTATGAACTGGGCCAGTGTATCCTGCATCTGGCCTGGAACGATTGCGGCGTGGTGGTCGGTAAGGAATCCCTGCCCGGAGGACGCCAGGCCGTGAAATGCTACTTCTCGGAGGCCGGGGTCGTCCGGTTGATCGAGAACGACCACCGGTGATGAAACGGCTCCTGCACCTCTTGCCGGGGGTTGTGGCGCCGCTCTGCCTCGGCATGATGCTCATGGCCGCCCTCCCTGCCCGGGGGCAGATGCTCCACCTGGATCCCTTGCCCTGGTACACCGCTGCTGATTCCACCTCGCGCCTGGCCCTGGAAGTCGCCGCCGACTACTTCTTCGACCCCCGTTACGACTGGTCCGTGAACCGCTTGCTGATGACGGTGAGCCTGCCCAGCGGAAGCAGCGGTATCTACTTCCTGCGCATGCCCCATGTGACCTTTGACAGCGGCAACGTGCCCGTCCTGCAGCGCTGGCCCGACATCCGCGGCCAGGAGATGGACACCGGCTGGCCCGGCGGCGGCCGGGTCAACGGTTTCGGGCAGCCGGAAGCCGGCGTCTGCGGGCCCTTCGCCCTGCCGTTGCTGGGCCGGATGGACGGCGGTGCCGCCCTGGGCCTGCCCGTGGGCACCGAGACCCTCTACCCTTTCTCCACCACCGGCATGCCCATGCGTTTCGAGGCCAGGAAATCCCTGGCTCTGGGGGGTTCTCTCTACACCCATCTCAGCGCCGGGATCCTGTACATGCTGGGTTCGGGCCGGGAGGGCCTTGCGGATGAGGCCTTCAAGGGTGGGAATCACTTCGCGGCCGACCTGGCCTGGTACCGGGGGCGCGGATCGCGGCTCGCGGCCACCCTGGACAGCAGCAACCGCGCCGGCCGCACCTCCCTGCTGGCCGGGATGCAATGGTGGTTGCCCTGGTCCGGAGACGGTTCGGTGGGTCTGAAGGTCGCCCGGGAACTGGAAGACGAGACAGACCGGCCGGCCCAGTGGTACGTGACGCTCACCTGGCGCCTGGACAGCAGGCAGGCCGGATCCGCAGGCAGCAAGAACGGCAAGCCGGAGAGCACATCATCCCTGCCCTGACAGGTTGCAATTTGCCCTGTCGTTGCTTCCGGTTGCCTAGGATTTCCGGCCCATACCCTGGTTGCGGGCGCCTGGCCCTGGCACAACCCTTGCCTGATCCTCCCGGGAGTTCAGCCCTACATTCCGTTTTGCACACCCTGGAGGGGTCTGTGGCTCATATTCTGCTCGGCAAGACACTGCATCAGGATGAGGAACTGCGCGGTCTGCTGCGGGCATGGGGCGTGACCGTCGGCCTGTGGCCGGGCGACGGGGACCGGCTGCCCGGGGTCTGGGAATGCGATGCCCTGGTCGTGGGGCCGCCCACGGCCGCGGGGTTGCCCGCCGCGGGGCCGGAACCCCACCTGGGGCCTGTGGCCCCTGTCCTGATCTGGACGGGCAGTGCCGTGCTGACCCCGGAGCGGGGGCCGGCCCGGATCGCCGTACCCCAGGACGGGGAGGGCGGCCTGCTGGCTTCCCTGCAGGTCTGCCTGGCCCATGCTGCGGGCCTGCGTGGCTTCCAGGGCTCGGTGCCGGTCCTGGAGACCAGCCCCCTGCGCGTCATGGGGCATGAACTGCTGACCCCATTGACGGCCATCAGGACGGCCCTGGAAATCCTGGCGGAGGAAGCTTCGGGTCCGGGAAGTCCGGAGCCTCAGGCAAGGCGCGCCCGCATGATCGAACTGGCCTTGCGCAACGCCGACCGCCTGCGGGAAGCCCTGGATTGGAGCTGTGAACTGTTGTCCGTGCCCGCCTCGAGCAGCAAGGCTCCGCAATCCTCCCCGGATTGCTCTTGCGGGATCCGGTGACGGTGCGATAATCCGGACCAACCGGAGGTATCGCAGCCCATGTCCCATTCGCGAGGTTCCCCTGACTCCAGACCCGATGCCGGGCGGCCTGATCTGACGACCGCCGCCGCGGCCCATGACCTCAACCAGATGCTGGCCGTCATCTCGGGGCGGCTGAGCCTGCTGATGGACAAGGTTGCCGACCCGGTTCTACAGGAGCATTTCCAGGCGATGCTGGTCGCCTGCCGGGACGCCACGGCCATGGTGCGCCGCCTGGCCGGAGCGGGGGCGGATCCGGACGCCCGGCTCTGCGACGCCAGGCAGGAGGCCCTGTCGGCTGCGGCCATGGTCTTGCCGTCTTCAGGCCACGGCGGTGGGCCCCGGTGCCTGGTGGAGGTCCCGGCCGGTCTGGCGGCCGGTCTGCCGGGGCAGGTCCTGCGCGAGGTGCTGGTCAACCTGCTGGTCAACGCCCGGCAGGCCCTGGGAGGAACAGGTTCGGTCACGATCAGCGGCCGGCTGGCGGGCCCAAGGATCCGCATCGAGGTGGCCGATGATGGGCCGGGCGTGGACCCGGCGGTGGCCGGTCGGTTGTTCCAGGCTGGGGTTTCCGGTACCGACGAGCCGGGCCGCGGGCTCGGCCTGGCCGGCTGCCGCGAGCTCCTGGGGCGATTCGGCGGCAGCCTGGAGCTGGCCGCATCCGGCCCCGGAGGCGCGGTGTTCGCCCTGGAGGTGCCCGTGGCCGGCCCGGCCTTGGAAAAGGACGGCGGATCCCCGCCCGCAAGCGCGGCCGGCAACGGTCGTCCGCACGGTGGGCGGATCAAGGTCCTGGTGGTCGATGACGAATCCGCGGTGCGTGACATGCTCAGCGATGTGCTGCCGGAGCTGGGCTGTGTGGTGACGGCCCTGGCCGATGGCGAAGCCGCTCTGGCGACCTTCGCGAGCGGAGCCTTCCAGGTGGCCTTGCTGGACCGGAACCTGCCCGGCATGTCCGGGGTCGAGCTTGCGGAGCGTTTGCGCAGTGACGATCCTTCCCTGGTCGTGATGATGATGACCGGCTGGGGAGCGGGTCAGGACTTGGCTGGCCCGGCGGATGCTGCGGTCGATTTCATATTGCGCAAGCCCATGGAGTTCAAGGAACTGCAAGGCGTTCTGCAGGAGGCGGTCCGGCTCCATGCCGGTCGCGCTGCGGCCGCCGGCCAGAAAAGATGAAGCGAGGTTGCCGGTCTTGATCAAGCGTTTCTTCCCTGCAATGGCGCTCCTGCTGCTGGTCGCGGCGCCGGTATGGGGCCAGGTTCCCGCGCGGGAATTCACCCTGGTGCCACGGGATACCCTGGCGCTGGACCTTGTCGGCTCGGTGGTCGGGATGACCTGGGTCGGTCCCGACACCCTGGCCGTCCTGGAGGATATCCCGGATTCTGTGGCCGGCAACGGGAGGAGGACAGTGCGGCTGGTGCTGAGCGGCAAGGACGGCGCCGCCCTGCTGGACAAGGATTTCACCGGCGTGCTCGACAGGGCCCTGGGCTATGATGAGGAATTCCTGTGGGGGTGCGGTGACGGCGCGGGGGGCACGTCCCTCCTGTACAAGATCAGCCTGGATTCCCTGCTGATCAAGGACGCCTACGACCTGCCCGGCCACCGGCCTACCGACATGTGCTTCGACGGGCGCTACCTCTGGATCACCGACCGTGACTCGGGCCGCCTGGATCGTTTCGATCCCAAGACCGAGGCCGTGACCCGCTCGGCGTTCGGGCCGGCGTTCTCGCCCTGCGGCATCGCCTATGACGGTCGCCAGATCTGGTTGACCGACGCGGGCACCGGCAGGATGTATCGCCTGACCGGAGGTCGGCTGCGCTGGACCGGAACGGTTTCCGCCGCATCTTTTCTCATGCGCGGCGACAACGTATTGCTGGCCCATGACGGTTTCTCCCTGTATTTCGTGCCGGGTAAGGAACCTTTGGCGGTCAGAGTGGTTTTTCAGAAATCAGCACCTTGACAGCGGCGGGAAGCGATCGTAATTTGGATTACGAAAACTGTTTTCATTATTGAAGACAGCCCACCAACGTCACATGGAAAGGCACGGAACATGGTGACCATCAACACGAACACTCCCGTAGACGAAGAACTGGTCAAGGAAAAGGAAGCCGCCTTCGCGGCGTTTATCCAGCGCAGGGGCCTGAAGACCACGCGCCAGCGCAATACGATCATCTCCACCTTTTTCCGCATGCGAGGGCACATCTCGGTGGAAGAACTGCTGGTGCAGGTCAAGAAGGCCAATCCCAGGATCGGCTACGCCACCGTTTACCGCACCTTGCACCTGCTGGTCGAGAGTGGTCTGGTCGAGGAACGGCGTTTCGGCGACGGCCTGGCGCGCTATGAGGGTCATTCGGCCGTCGAGCATCACGACCACATGATCTGCCTGGAATGCGGCCTGATCTCGGAATTCTACAACCCCCGGCTGGAGGCGCTCCAGGAGAGCCTGGCCGAGGAGAACAACTTCGAGATCTATCGTCACCGTCTGGAACTGTACGGGGTCTGCAAGGACAAGGCGGCCTGTGAAGCGCGGAAGCAGCAGAAGGCCGCAAGGGCCCAGGGTGCCTGACACGGGCGGTACCTGGCTGAAGGTCGAAGTCGATCATTCGGCCCTGCGCCATAACATGGAAATTCTGCGTCAGGTCGTGGTTCCTGAAGCCCGCACCATGGCCGTGGTCAAGGCGAATGCCTATGGCCACGGCCTTTTGCCTGCCGCCCGGGCGTTCCTCGAAGGCGGGGCGGACATGCTGGGCGTCCACTCGGTGGCCGAACTGCTGCAGCTGCGGTCCGGGGGGATCGCGGTTCCGGTCCTGGTCCTGGGGCCGGCCGACGCCCGCGAAGTCCTGTCGGCCGCCGGCCCCAACACCGGTTTTACCGTGGGCTCGCTGGGCATGCTGGAGGATCTCGCCCGCCTGCCGGTCTCGGTCGCGGTGCACCTGAAGGTGGAGACGGGGGTCAACCGGCAAGGGATCACCGAGCAGGAACTCGAGGCGGCCCTGAGGGTCATCAAGGAGAGCGGCAACCTCGATCTGGTGGGGGTGAGCAGCCACTTCGCGGACATCGAGGATACCACCGACCACGAGTTCGCCACCGGTCAGATGGAGCGGTTCGAAGGCTACCGGCGACGGTTGTCGGAGGCCGGCTTTCGGGAGCTGGAACACCACATGTCCTGCAGCGCCGCGGCGCTGCTCTGGGACCGGACCCACCGCTCGGTGGCAAGGCTCGGGATCAGCGCCTACGGGATCTGGCCGTCGCGCGAGACGCTGGTCTCGGTGCGGCAGCGTGGCCGCCCGGAGCTGGATCTGCGCCCGGCGCTGACGTGGAAGGTGCGCATCGCCCAGATCAGGGGTGTGCCCGCCGGCCAGACGGTGGGGTACGGCAGGGCCTGGAAGGCCATGACCGACTCCCGCATCGCGGTGCTGCCGGTCGGTTACGCCGACGGCTGGCCCCGCGCCCTTTCCGGGCGGGCCCACGTGTTGATCGGGGGCAAGCGGGCCCCGCTGGTGGGCCGGATCTGCATGAATCTGTGCATGGCCGATGTCACCTGCATTCCCGATGCCCGGGCGGGCCGGGATGCCGTGCTGCTGGGGCGCCAGGGCGACGAGGTGATCACGGCGGAGACGGTGGCCGGCTGGTTGGGCACCATCCCCTACGAAGTCCTGACGCTGCCGCGGGAGACCTGGCGGCGGATTCCCGCATGACAGGAGCTTGAGGCGAGATGTTCGATTCCCTGCGCAAGATCTTCAATGAACCAGCCGAGCAGCCCGCTCCCGGGTCGGATGACCTGCGTCTGGCCACCTGCGTGCTGCTGCTGGAAACCGCCCATGCCGACCGTGACTTCAGCCCGCAGGAGAAGGAGCGGATCCTGGAGATCATCGCCAGCCGTTTCAAGCTGGGGCGGGACGAAGCGGCGATCCTGCTGGCCGAAGCCGGCCGCCTGCGGGAGGAAAAGGGCGACCTGTATTCCTTCGCGCGCCTGGTGAACGACCACTACGACCGTCCGCGCAAGCTGGCCATCCTCGAATTGTTGTGGGAAGTCGTTTACAGCGACCATGTCCTCGAGGCCCACGAGGACGCCCTGATGCACAAGCTGGGCAACCTGCTGGGCGTGCGACACGAAGAACTGATGGCGCTGAAGGTCAAGGTCAAGGGGCGGCGGTAGGGGTCGGGTCCGAAATGTCCTCGCCGCTTTGCGGCTGCGGATTATTCGGACCCGACCCCTACCGCCGTCTCTTGAACTTCGACTTCAGCTCTCATCGAGGGTATAGACAACTTCCATCGGATAAACTTCCCCCTTCTTGTAGAACCGCCTCCACATCACGTATTCATGGCCGCCATGCTTGAACCTCGCGCTGGGCCGGGGAGAGATCCGGACGATGTGGGCTCCCAGGGGCAACTGCACCTTGCGCCAAACGAGCCGGTCCTCCGCGTAGTCGCCGGGATGGCTGAAGACGATCCCTTCCTCGGTGCGGCGGGTCCAGTTCGTGGTTTCACTGCCGGTAAAGGTCGTCCTTTCTCCGGGCGCCAGGGGTACGGCCAGAGGAAGCGTCACCTGGATGCGGCGTTTCGTGTCGTCGGGCCAGCGGCTGATGGGCGGGGAATACTCCGGTTGCAGCGAGACGCCGCGGTCGTCCACATAATGCCGCTTTTCGGCATGGCTGCGCTCCCAGGGCGCCAGCCCCCAGCGGGTCTCGGTGATGGCCTTACGGCCGTTGTTGACCAGAGGCAGGGTCCAATAGCTGGTCACCGTTCCGTCCGCATGGATTTCATTGAAATCGTGGGCGACAACAGGCGGCCTGCCATGGTTCCGGGCGGCGCGGGCGGACTCGGCAGCTAGTTCCTCATCCGTCAATTCCAACAATGCCTTCGGTGTCTGCAGGATGTAGGTGGCAGGGCTCAATTTGACGAGGATCGCATCGGAGTACACGGTCCCGTTCTTGAGCTTGATGGTATCCTGCGCCGCGCTCACCGTGGCGAGGGTCAGGACGGCAACGAGGGTGACCAGGCAGGTTCTCATTTCAGACCTCCATTCAATGGCTGCGGCCGAGGGGCAGGTCGGCGACCCCGGGCTCCAGAAAAACGGTTCGGCCCGGGCGCTCCCCGAAACCGATGGCGGCGACCTGGCCCGAGCGAATCAGGGCCGTTTGCGGGGCGGACTGGTGGTCCAGAACCCTGACCAGGCGCGGCAGACCCACGACCAGCAGCAGCGAGGCCGCCAGGGCCACCGGGAACCATGCCAAACGCCGGACCGACGGGCGCTGCGCTGCGCTCCTTGACGCCTTTGGCGCGGGGATCCGCTCGTCATTCCGCAGAGCGCGGCGCCAGCTGGCACGCAGGGCGGTCCGGAGTTCGAGCTCGTCGCGAACCAGAGGATCCGCCGCGCTCAATTCCTCGAAAGCCCGGGTCTGGTCCTCATCCAGTTCACCGTCGAGATAGGCTTCCATGGTGATTCGCCAGTTATCAGGCTTCATAGCCCAGCCTCCTCAGGTATCGGCGCAATTTGCGGACCGCATGGTGCTTGCGGGATGCGATGGTGCCCTGGCCGACTCCCATCAGTTCCGCGATTTCCGCGTAAGGCAAACCCTCGATTTCGCTCAGGTGGAAAACCGTCCTCTGGTCTTCAGGCACCTCGGCCAGAGCGGCCAGGATATCCTGGCCCAGTTGCTTGTCGGCGAGGGCCGCATCCGGATGCGACAGGTGGCCGCTGCTGCGCAGGGTGCGCTGCCGGTCCACGGGAACGGTGCCCGTGCCCCGGCGCACCTTCTTCCGGCGCAGATGATCCAGGGCGCAGTTGCGGGCGGTGGTGTAGACAAGGGGGCGGCCGGCTGTTGCGGCCTGGTCGATCAGCCTGAGGAAGGTTTCCTGCAACAGGTCGCGTGCTGTATCCGGATCACGGACCAGGCAGCGCAGATACCGGAAGACCCCGTCTGAATGTTCAGCCATGAGCTTTTCCAGGGAACTGGCTGGTTCAGGTATGGAAAGGGCCGGCATGCCTCACCTCGTTTCCGTGATTGGTTACAAGGGAGAAGACGCATGGGGCTCGATTTTCTTCAATGAAATTTCTGGCTGCAGGGATTTGGGGGGGAATTCAAGCAGGGAAGGGCAAACCGCCTCGGAGTTCCCAGCCCGGCGACCGGGAACTCCGAGGCATAAGGAAACCGTCACCGCCCTCAGGCCAGCTTGAGAACGATGTCCTCGGCTTCGACCAGGGGGTAGTCCTTCAGCGTCCGCTTGAAGGCGATCAGGTCGTCGATGGGGCCTGTGACCGTGCCCGAGCCCTTGGCTTCGTAATCATGGGCCACGGTGTAGGCCTCGACGCCCTTGGCCTCGGGGTCGACCACCACATGGTGCTTGTAGCCGCGCAGCTTCAGCCCGCCGGGCAGGTGTTCCAGAAGAGCGGTGATCTCCTGGTCGTACTTGCGTGCGTAGGCGTGGAAGGCGAACGCCATGGTGGCGGAGTTGATCCGGCGATGGGCGGTGATCTCCAGGCCGGTGGTGCCGGTGATGCGGCGGGCCAGCTTTTTCAGCAGGGCGCTGGTATCGGCATCGACGATCACGTGGACATCGTCGGCCCTGATGCCCACCATCTCGGCCAGCTTCTCGACCTTGCCTTCGTGGTGGACGCCCTCCTGGTAGCTGTAGAAGACGGCGGCATCCTTGCCGGCGCCCATGACCAGGCCGGCCAGGAAGGCGCGCACGACCTTGGGCTTGCCCCGGAATACCACCTCGTAGAAGGATGCTCGGGTCGGTTTTTTTGTCTGCGCCATGGCAATGACTCCTCTACCAGAAGAAGACGAAGGTATCGATGATGAAGACCGGGATCAGCACCGGCAGCGACCACTTCAACAGGTAGCCGAAGAAGCTCGGCATGTTGATGCCCGCCTCCTCGGCGATGGACTTGACCATGAAGTTGGGCGCGTTGCCGATGTAGGTCATCGCGCCCATGAACACGGCCCCGGAAGAGATGGCCGCCAGGTCCTTGACGAACTCCGGATTGTGCATGGTGCCGCCCGCGGACAGCAGGGCATGGACCTGGGACTCGGGGATGCCCAGGGCGCCCAGGGCCGAGTTGAAGAAGGTCAGGTAGGTGGGTGCGTTGTCCAGGAAGCTGGACAGCGAACCGGTGGCCCAGAAGTAGCGCACGGGCCCGTGGACGGCGTTGGTCAGGCCGGCCAAAGCTCCGGCGGGCCCAGCCTTGAGGATGGCCAGGGCCGGGATGATCGTCATGAAGATGCCGGCAAACAGGTAGGCGACCTCCTGGATGGGGAACCAGGAGAACTCGTTCTTTTCCCGCAGGGCGCGGGAGGTGGTCTGCATGGACAGCAGCCCCATCAGGAGGATGATGCCGTCCTTGAGCCAGTTCTGCAGGGGCACGGCCACCGGGTGCGCGCCGCCGCTATATAGAGTGACCTCGCCCAGTTTGAGCGAGCCGGACATGATCACCGCGCCCATCACGCCCAGCAGGAACAGGCCGTTGTGGAGGCCCTCGATCTTGACGCCGCCGCCGGTATGCTCGGGCCTGTCCTCCTCGCGGCGGTACATGACCGTGTCGATGACGAAGAAGATGGCCAGCAGGAGTCCTGAGGTCAGTAGCATCTCCTTCAGGATGCCGGTTGTGACCCAGAAGAAGGGCACCCCGTGCAGGAAGCCCAGGAACAGCGGGGGGTCCCCGAGGGGTGTCAGGGAACCGCCGATGTTGGCCACCAGGAAGATGAAGAACACGATCACGTGGACCTTGTTGCGCCGCCACTGGTTGGCCCGTAGCAGGGGGCGGATCAGGACCATGGCCGCGCCGGTGGTTCCGATCAGCGAGGCCATGAAGGTGCCTATGAGCAACAGGGCCAGGTTCACCCGCGGGGTGCCGGCCAGGGAACCGCCGACGTAGATGCCGCCGGAGATGGTGAACAGCCCCCACAGCAGGATGATGAAGGGGAAATAGTCCAGCAGGTAGATGTGCAGGATGCTCCCGAAAGCGACCGCCGGGTTCCAGATCAGGAACGGCAGGGCGAACAGCAGCCCCCAGAGCGCCGACACCTTGGGAAAGTGATGGTGCCAGAAGTGGGGGGCCACCAGGGGGAACACGGCGATGGACAGCAGGATGCCCACGAAGGGGATCGCCGTCCACAGCGGGAGCATGCCCACCGGGTCCACATGATGATGGCCTTCACCATGGCCCTCGGCCGCTTCCTCGCCATGGGCTTCAGCGGCAACATGGCCTGCCTGGTCCGCAGGATGGTCCTGATGAACCGCCTGGGCGTCCCCGGCACCGTGGCTCTGGGCAAGGGCGGCCGGACTGAATAGGACCAGGGCCAAGGCGGCCATCAGCGTGATGAGCAGGGGAAGCAGGATACGCGGGGACGCGCTGCTGCGTGTGACGACAGGAACCATAACAGCCTCCATGCGATCGGTTCTCGGTTTCCTCAGCAGGCTCAGCCTAGGTGGCCGGGCGGAAATTGTCAATTATAGGTCGGTCCGAGGTGGCCGAACCTTAACCCTCAGCTGATCACTGCCCTGATGACCGGCGTGGCGCCGTCGATGACCAGCTGGACCGCGATCACCGTCAGCAGCAACCCCATCAGCTTCTCGATGATCCGCAGGCCGGTATGCCCGAGCCGGGCCAGCAGGGCGTCGGTACCCATGAGGATGCCGCCGGTGAGGACCAGGATCGCGGCCACCGCGGCCATGACCAGCAAGCCGCCCTGATGCGAAGGGGCCTGGGGAGTCAGCACCATGACGGTCGTGATGGAGCCGGGGCCGGCGATCATGGGGATGCCCAGGGGCGCGATGGCCGGATCATCTTCCTCTTCATCGCCCTGGTGCATGATGGTGTCCTCGGCCATCGCCCGGTTGATGCCGGTGCGCCAGCGGCGGGGCCGTGACTGGAGCATATCGAGCCCGATGCCGAAGAAGATCACCCCTCCGGCTATGCGGAACGCGTCGACGGTGATGCCGAAAACCGCCAGCAGCTGGGGACCGAGGAACGTGAAGACGGCAAGGACCGCGAAGGCCGTGACCAGGGATTTGATCAGGGTGTTCCGCTTGCGGCGTCGGTCCATGTGCTGGGTCAGACCACTGAAGAAGGGGATGACCCCCAGCGGGTCGATGACCGCGAACAGGGACGACAGGGCCACCAGCAGGAAGGCAGTCGTGCTCATGAATCGGCGCCTCCGGGTTGTGGACCGGGCAATTATGACCTCTGCCAGGGAAAGCGCCAGCAATTTCCGTTGACGCCCGGTTCGCTGAGTCCGGATAATTCAGGAGAGGGCTATTGCCGTTGTTCGGCGGCGGGCCCTCGGCATGCACCGGAACAGACCCTGGACCGATGGAGCTTCATGCATTCGGGATTCTCCCACAACCCGGCCCTGGTCGTGTCCCTGGCCCTGGCGGCGGGGGTGGTGGCCCAGACGCTGGCCCGCCACCTGAAGATTCCGGGCATCGTCCTGTTGCTGGCCGCAGGCGTGACTCTTGGCCCCGATGGTATCGGCCTGATCCGTCCGGCGGAGCTGGGGCCGGCCCTGGATATCCTGATCGGGTTCTCCGTGGCGGTGATCCTGTTCGACGGCGGGTTGAACCTGGACCTGCGCCGCATGCGCCGCCAGGGGAAGGTCATCCGGCGCCTGTTGAGCACCGGGGTGATCGTGACCGTCGTGGGCGCGGCGGCCGCGGCCCGACTGGCCATGGGCTGGGGTTGGACTCCGGCCCTGCTGTTCGGCACCCTGGTCATCGTGACCGGACCCACCGTGGTCACGCCGCTGCTGCGCCGGATCAAGGTGCGCCGGTCGGTGGAGACGATCCTGGAAAGCGAAGGCGTGCTCATCGATGCGGTGGGTGCGGTGATCGCGGTGGTGGCCCTGGAAATCGCCCTGGGCGAGGCCCACATGGCCGCGGGCGCCTTGAGCGCTCCGCTGCGTTTGGTTACCGGCCTGGCCGTGGGCCTGGCGGGCGGGGGCCTGATGGGGCTTCTGCTGCGGTGGCGCACGGTGGTGCCCGACGGCTACGCGACCATTTTCACCCTCTCGTTCACCCTGGCCGCCTACCAGCTGAGCAACGCCCTGGTGCCCGAGTCCGGCATCATGGCCGCCATCACGGCCGGGGCGATCGTGGCCAATGCCAACCCCGAAAGCGAGCGTGAGATCCGCGAGTTCAAGGAGCAGCTGACGGTGCTGCTCATCGGCATGCTGTTCGTCCTGCTGGCCGCCGACGTGCGTCTGGCCGAGGTTGCCGCGCTCGGCTGGCCGGGGGTGCTGGTGGTCCTGGCCCTGGTGCTGGTCGTGCGCCCTTTGAACATCGTCGTATGCACCGTGGGCAGCGGCCTCGACTGGCATGAGCGTGCCTTCCTGGCCTGGGTAGCCCCGCGTGGAATCGTGGCTGCGGCGGTGGCGTCGCTCTTCGCAACCCGATTGGATGCGGTGGGTCATGGGTACGGCCAGCAGCTGCGGGCGCTCGTGTTCCTGGTCATCGCCGCGACGGTGGTGTTGCAGGGCATGACCGCGGGCTGGGTTGCCCGCCTGCTGGGGGTGCGCCGGCCCGGTAGCAAGGGCGTCGCCCTGCTGGGCGCCGGGCCGGGGCCGCGGCTGATGGCCAGGCTGCTGGAAGATCACGGTCAGGATGTGGTGCTCATCGACGCCAGCCCCGGCGTCTGCCAGGAAGCCGAAGCCGAGGGGCTGCGGGTGATCTTCGGCAACGGCTTGGACGAGGGAGTGATACTGCGCGCGCAGATGGACACGCGGCGTGTCGCCGTCGGGGCGACCTTGAACGAGGGGGTGAACCTGCTGTTCGCCCGCAAGATGCGTGAGGACGCCAAGGTGCCCCGCGTTCTGGCCCTGGGCGAGGCCGGCCACGCGGGGGTGACGCGGGAGCATTTCGCCGCCGCCGGTGTCGGGATCCTGTTCGGAGGCGAGATCGACGCGGAGATGTGGTCGGCGCGGCTGCGCCGCGGCAAGACCGCAACCGCGCTCTGGGAGCGGGTCGATGATGCGGCCGGGAGCAACCCGGACCTGCCCCCTGAAGCCCGGCATCTGCTGTTGCCCTTGTTCTTCCTCGTGGGCGGAGGCAAGCTGGATTTCATCGATGAGCGCTCCTCTTTCGGGAAAGGCAAAAAGGTGCTCTGGCTGCTGGACCAGGGTCAGGCCGAGGAGGCCGCAACGTGGCTGCAGGAACAGGGGTGGCGGCCTTGTGCCCCGCCGATGGTCGGCTAGATGATCTCCAGGCTCTCCGCCGTCACCGTCAACGACCCGTGATCATCCTCGACCATCCCCGTGACCAGGTAGGGGCCGCGGCTCAGCAGCCGCGCGCCGTAACGGGCGTAGACGCGGGGGAAGAGGGTCACCTCGCAGGTGTCGGTCTCGTCCTCGAGGGTCAGGAACTTCATGGCCCTTCCGGTGCCGCGCACGGTGGTGCTCTTGGCCGTGATCAGGATGCCGGCGACCTTGACCCTTCTGCCGGTCCAGCCGCCCAGATCGCGGTTGCGGATCACGCCCCGTTCGCGCAGCCACGGTCGTAACGCCGCGACCGGATGGTTGGTGACGCTCAGACCGAGGATCTCCATCTCCTGGTGCAGCTTCTCGGTGGGCGAGTAGTCGGGGATGGCCGGCACCAGGGAGACCGCCGCCCGGTCGCCGGCGGCGGCGGTGGGGAACAGGGTGGCCGTCTGGACCGGCGCCGGCAGGCGCTGCCCGTCGTCGCCGGCCGCATCCCTGTTCCGCGCGCCGGGCCGCAACGGAGACCGCGGATCACCCGCCCGGCGTTGGCGCAGCAGGGCGTGCCTCCACAGCAGCTCCGGGCGCGAGAGTTCGAAACCGTCGCAGGCGCCGCAGCGGATCAGGTTCTCCATCTCGTCGACCGCCAGCCGGGGTACCCGCCTCAGCAGATCCCGCAGGGAGATGAAGAATCCGCCGCGCCGCCGCTCTTCGAGCAGGGCGTCCAGGGAAGCGCGGCTCATGCCGGAGACCTGTTGCAGGCCGATGCGCACCCGGTGGTCCCGGCCGGTGAACACGTCCTCGCTGTGGTTGATGTCCGGCAACATGATCTCCAGCCCCAGGCGACGCGCCTCCTCGAGGTAGGCGGCGGTGCTGTAGAAGCCGCCGCCGTTGCTCATGACCGCGGCCATGAACTCGGCCGGGTAGTGGGCCTTGAACCAGGCCGATTGGAAGGACAGCACCGCGTAGCTGGCCGAGTGGGCCTTGCAGAAGGCGTAGCCGGCGAAGCTGCTGATCTGCCGCCATAGTTCCGTGATCACCTCCGGGGCGACCCGGGGGGCCTGCCCGGTGTCCATGGCCCGCCGGGCCCCGGCGAAGAACCGCTCCTTCAGGGCCAGGAATTCCGCGCGGTCGCCCTTGAAGCTCATGGCCCGGCGCATCAGGTCCGCCTCGGCCAGGGTCATGCCCGCAACCAGGCTCAAGGCGCGCATGACGTCCTCCTGGTAGATCATCACGCCGTAGGTTTCGCGAAGGAAATCCAGGGCGGGATGGGGCAACACGGGTTGTTCCTTGCCCAGGTGGCGCAGGACGAAGCTGCGGGACATGCCGCTGTCCGACGGTCCGGGCCGGATCACGCTGCTGGCGGCGACGACGACGGTGAAGGTGTCGGCCTTGAGCTTCTTCAGCAGCGCGCGCATGCCGGGCGATTCGATGTAGAAACAGCCCATGGTGCGGCCGCTGCCGATCAGACGGCGCGTGGCCGGGTCGTCGTCGGGCAGGCGGCTCAGATCGACGGTGATCCCGGCGTGCTCGCCGACGGCCCGGGCGGCGTCGGCGACCACGGCCAGGCCGCGCTGGGCCAGGAGATCGATCTTCACCAGGCCCAGGTCCTCGATGGCGTACATGTCCAGCTGGGTGACCAGGATGCCTTTGCGCGCCCATTGCAGGGGGAACAGGTCGGTCAGCGGCCGGTCGGCGATGACCACGCCCCCGGCGTGGATGCCCAGGTGCCGGGGCCGGCGGGCCAGCGCGCCGGCTTCGGCCAGCAAGGTGCGGTAGGGCTCGCGGTCCAGCGGCAATCCCGCCGATTCCGGGCGCCGGGCCAGGGCCGCCGCCGGTTCCTCGTCGAGCAGGTGCCAGGGCAGACGCCGGGTGACGCGGCTCAGACGCCGGTCCCCGTAGCCCCGGGCGGTCGCGGCGGCGCGGAAGCCCGAGCGGGCGCTGAAGCGGTTGATGTTGCAGATCATGGCCGTGCGGTCGCGCCCGTAGCGGTCGTAGACGTACTCCAGGATCCGGTCGCGGTCCTTCCAGCCGAAGTCCAGGTCGATGTCCGGCGGGGAGACGCGCTCGGGATTCAGGAAGCGCTGGAAGTAGAGGTCGTGGGCCAGGGGGTCGACGTGGGTGATGCCCAGCAGGTAGGAGATCAGCGAATTGGCCGCCGAGCCGCGGCCCAGCGTAGGCATGCCGTGTTCGGCGGCGTAGCGCACGATGTCCCAGACGATCAGGAAATAGCCCGCGAACCCCAGCTGTTCGACCACGCCGATCTCCTCCTGCAGGCGCGCCATGGCCCGGCTCGTCACCTGCCGGTAGCGCTTCTGGAGGCCGTCGAAGCAGAGCTTCCAGAGGTAGGACTCTGTCGTCTCGCCGGCCGGCAACGGGAACTGGGGGTAGCGCCAGGTGCCCAGCTTGTGGCGGAAACGGCACTGCTCGGCCACGGCCAGGGTCTCGGGGCAGGCGGTGGGGAATTCGGCGAGCAACGCGCGCATCTGCGCCGCCGGCCGCAGCCAGGACCCCGGCGGGGCGCAGCACTCGTCCGGGACCGATTCCAGGGGCGTGAGGGTGCGGATGCTCGACAGGAGGCGCTGGCGGTCCGTGTCCTGCCGGGTGGCGGCATAGATATCGCCGCCGGCGATGACAGGCACCTTGTGCGCCGCGGCCCAGTCCGCCAGGAGGCGCAGGTTGCGGTACACCGGACCCAGCCGGCCACCGGCGGTGGTCAGCAGCACGCGGAGGCTGCCGCGGGTGAAGGCGTCGAGATCGCCGCCCGCGGCGGTGGCCAGGGTCTCGAGCACGGCCCGGGAATCGGTCAGGCAGAACAGGCCGTTGCCCTCGGCCGCGAGGAAGCCGGGCAGTTCGCGCCGCAGGTCGAAATCAGGACGCACCTGGCGCAGGGTGGTCAGGCGGCACAGGGCCGCATAACCGGCCTCGTCGCGGGCCAGCAGCACCACGCGGAGGCGGCCCGGCTGCAGGGAGCCGGGGATCAGGCGCACCGGCGTGGTTTCCCGCGGCGCATCGCCGGTGATCTCCACCCCGCTGATGGCGCGCAGGCCTGCCTGGTCACACGCCTTCTGGAAGGCCACGGTGCCGTGAAGATTGTTCAGGTCGGTCAGGGCCAGGGCGGCGAAACCCAGTTCGGCGGCGCGTGCGGCCAGCTCGGCGGGGGAGGATGCGCCGCAGAGCAGGGAGTAATGGCTGTGGACGTGCAGGTGCAGCATGAGAGGATTGTAGGCGAAAAAAAGGCGAAAATCAAGCCCCGTCTTGCCGGGCCGTATCCGCATCCGGTTCCGGCAGGTGCGGATCCGGTCCGGTCGGCGAAAGTGGCCGCCCCTGATCGGCATGAGCCCCTACTGATGGTTGCCAAGGCAATATCTCTATCTTTTCTGGCGCATGCCGCGCCCCTGGCGTACATTTTGCGACTGAAGTCAAGCGTGAGGGATCGGAACCGCGGTTACCGGTCCCTATGCGTGTGTGTCCAGCTGCAAATCTGTAGCTTGGCGGAATTTTTTACCCGATTCCCTCAGCCCGCCGCACCCGGCCGCGGTCCGAGGGTAAGGAGGCGACTTCGAAGCCATGTCTTCTGAAGAACTCATCACACAGGATGATGTCACGATCCGCTTTGCCGGCGACTCCGGTGACGGCATGCAGCTGACGGGCACGCAGTTCACGGCCACGACGGCCAAGGTCGGCAACGACCTGGCCACCTTCCCCGATTTCCCCGCCGAGATCCGGGCCCCGGCCGGCACCCGGGCCGGCGTGTCGGGCTTCCAGATCCACTTCAGCTCCCACGATATCTACACACCGGGGGATGATCCGAACGTGCTGGTGGCCATGAACCCGGCCGCCCTGATCACCAACTACAAGGATCTCAGGCCCGGCGGGATCATCCTGGTCAACACGGGCGCCTTCACCGAGGCGGACCTGAAGAAGGCCGAGCTGGACAGCAACCCCCTGACCGACGGCACGCTGTCGGGTTTCCGGGTGGTCGAGGAGGATATCAACCAGCGCACCATGGAGGCTCTGGCCGACACCGAGCTGAGCAAGAAGGACAAGCTGCGCTGCAAGAACTTCTACACCCTGGGCATGATCTACTGGCTGTACAGCCGTCCGCTGGAGCCGACCCTGGAATGGCTCCAGGAGAAGTTCAAGAACAAGCCCGAGCTGGCCGAGGCCAACGCCAAGGTGCTCAAGGCCGGCTACAACCACGGCGAGCTGCTGCGCCTGTTCCAGGGGCATTACGAGGTGCCCAAGGTTCACGATGCCCCGGCCGGAACGTACCGGAACATCATGGGTAACCAGGGCCTGGCCATCGGGCTGGTGGCGGGTGCTCGACTGGCGGGGCTCAAGCCCTTCCTCGGGTCCTACCCCATCACCCCGGCCACGGACATCCTGCAGCATATGTCCCTGTTGAAGAACTACGACGTGATCACCTGCCAGATGGAGGACGAGATCGCCGGTATCTGCACGGCCATCGGCGCGTCGTTCGCCGGCCGGCTGGGCATGACCACGACCTCGGGACCGGGCCTGGCGCTGAAGACCGAGGCGGCGGGGCTGGCCGTGATCACCGAGCTGCCGCTGGTCATCGTGGACGTGCAGCGCGGCGGACCCTCGACCGGCCTGCCGACCAAGGTCGAACAGTCGGATCTGCTGCAGGCGATGTTCGGGCGCAACGGTGATGCCGCGGTGCCCATCGTGGCCTGTGCTTCGCCCTCGGACGCCTTCGATTGCGCCGTCGAGGCCTGCCGCATCGCCACGCAGTACATGACCCCGGTCATCCTGCTCAGCGACAACTACATCGCCAACGGGGCCGAGCCCTGGAAGCTGCCCGACATGGACGCTTTGAAGCCGTTCCCGGTGGAATTCGTGACCGACCCCGAGGGATTCACTCCCTACCGGCGCGACGAGAAGCTGGCCCGCAACTGGGCCAAGCCGGGTACGCCCGGGCTCGAACACCGGATCGGCGGCCTGGAGAAGGACGCGGTCACCGGCAACGTGAGTTACGACCCGGAGAATCACCAGAAGATGACCGAGATCCGCAGGGCCAAGGTCCTGGGTGTCCGGGAATCCATCCCCACGCCCGAGGTTCACGGCGCCGAGAGCGGGGATCTGCTGGTCGTCGCCTGGGGCTCGACCATGGGCGCCACCCGGGCCGCGGTCGAAAGGCTGCAGAAGGACGGCGTCGCCGCCGGCCACCTGCACTTGCGCCACATCTGGCCGCTGCCCAAGGGCCTGCCCGAGATCTTCGCCCGTTTCAAGAAGATCGTGGTGCCGGAGATGAACACGGGGCAGCTGGCGTTGCTGTTGCAGAGCGAGTACCCCGAATTCCGCTTCCTGAAGTTCGACAAGGTGATGGGCAAGCCGTTCCGCGCGCGTGAGCTGAAGGCCCATTTCGAGGAGATCCTGGAGGAGAAGTCATGAGTGTAGTTCAACAGTTGAAAGCCAAGGACTTCAAGTCCGACCAGGAAGTCCGCTGGTGCCCGGGTTGCGGTGACTATTCCATCCTCAGCGGCGTGCAGAAGACCATGGCGGACATGGGCATCCCCCGTGAGAACTACGTGGTCGTTTCGGGGATCGGTTGTTCCAGCCGGTTTCCGTACTACATGGAGACCTATGGGATGCACGGCATCCACGGCCGGGCCAACGCCATCGCCACGGGTGTGAAGGTGGCCAATCCCGACCTCTCGGTCTGGGTCATCACCGGCGACGGCGACGGGCTGTCCATCGGCGGCAACCACATGATCCATTCCCTGCGCCGCAACGTGGACATGAAGATCATCCTGTTCAACAACGAGATCTACGGTCTGACCAAGGGCCAGTATTCGCCGACGACGCCCGAGGGCACCAAGACCAAGACCTCGCCCTACGGTTCGCTGGACCACCCGTTCAACCCCATCCAGCTGGCGCTGGGTGCGGGGGCGACTTTCGTGGCCCGGACCATGGATGTGAATCCCAAGCACATGAAGCAGGTGCTGCAGGCCGCGGCCGAGCACAAGGGCGCGGCGTTCGTGGAGGTCTGGCAGAACTGCGTGATCTTCAATGACGGCGCCTACAAGAGCTGGACCGAGAAGGCGGTGCGCGACGAGAAGACCATCAACCTGGTCCCCGGCGAGAAGATGATCTTCGGCAAGGACCGTGACAAGGGCCTGAGTACCGACGGTTGCCGTATCACGGTCTGTTCGGCCGAGGAGGCTTCCGTCTGGGATCCCACCGTTGATTCGGCGGGGCCGGCCTTCATGATGACCCAGCTGGACAACGAGCCCGACATGCCGCGGCCCATGGGTGTGTTGCGGAGCGTGGACAGGCCCACCCTGGATCAGCAGGTCTGGGATCAGGTGGGTGCCGTGACCGGCAAGAAGGGTGAGGGAACCCTGAAGGACCTGATCTACACCCCGGATTGCTGGGTAGTGGAGTAGGTCCCGGGAACCCCGGCGAGAAGAAGACGCCGCTCCGGATGTCCCCGGCCCCAGGCCTGCGGATTACCGGAGCGGCGCCTTCTTGTCGTCAGGTATCCGAGGGACTACTCCACTACCCAGCAATCCGGGGTGTAGATCAGATCCTTCAGGGTTCCCTCACCCTTCTTGCCGGTCACATCGCCCACCTGATCCCAGACCTGCTGATCCAGGGTGGGCTTGTCCACGCTCCGCAACACACCCATGGGCCGCGGCATGTCGGGCTCGTTGTCCAGCTGGGTCATCATGAAGGCCGGCCCCGCCGAATCAACGGT
>JANTFX010000016.1 GCA_024763215.1 Candidatus Krumholzibacteriia bacterium
GCCTTGCCACTGGCGGCCCTGACGGCGACCGGCCTTCCCAGCCATTGCTCCAGGGGCTTGCGCCGGTTCCCGGTGGTGAGGATTTCGCCTCCGCGATCCAGCAACCGGTTCGCGGTGGCCGCTTCGTTCTCCGGAGCGATCACCGCGCCTCCGAAGTGCGTATCGCGGGGGAAGGAAAAGGTGGCCACCGGTCCTTCGTTGTAGAACACGATGCTGCTGGGCATCACCTGGTAGCAGGCCAGGGTCGCCCCGGCCGCCCGGGCGCGGCCCACCAGATCCCGCGTGGGCGGGCCCAGATGAAAGCCTCCGACCGCGAAAGGCCAGGCCAGCGCCACGATCAACCAGGAAGCGGTGCGCACGCGCAGCCAGCGTCCCGCCGCCGCGGGAACCCCCGCGGCCACCAGCAGGGCCAAGGGCGTGACCATGGGCAGCAGGTAGTTGGGCCGCTTGGAGCCGCTGAGGGAAAAGATCACCAGCGGCGCGAGGATCCACATGAACAGCAACCACCGGCCGCCGACCGGGTCGCCGGATGCGGAAGGCTTGCGCAGGCCCCGGACCAGTTCCGGCAGCCAGGGTAGCATCAACAGGGGCACCTGGGGCAGGAAGTACCACCACGGCTCGGCGCGGCCGTGGGCCGTGGACAGGACGCGGCCGGCGGTCTCGTCGCCCAACCAGTAACCGGCCAGGCCCGGGTGCTTGAGCAGGACGGCGGCGAACCAAGGCGCGGCCAGCCCCACGAAAACCAGCAGCGTCAAAGGATGGGCCAGGCGCAGCAGCAGCCGGGCGTTGCCGCGCCCGGTGAGCGCCCAGGCCGCAGGCGGAATCACCGTCCAGAACAGGACCATGTGGCCCTTGGCCATGAACCCCACCGCCAGGCCCAGCCCGGCCAGCAGGCGGGTCCCGGGGCGCGGGTCGTCGGTCAGGATGGCGGTGTACACCAGCAGGATCCCGGTCCACAGGAAGATGTCGCCGGTGGTCATGTGGCCCTGGGCCACCGCCAGGGGGGAGAGGATCGCCGCGATCAGGGCCCACCAGGATGATTCCCTGCCGTATCCAAGGCGCCGGGCCAGGCCCATGGTCAGCCAGCCGCAAAGCAGAAGGACAACGGTGGCCGGCAGCCTGACGGCCCACTCGGTGGCGGGGAGGACCTTCAGGGCCGCCGCCCCGGCCCAGTACGCCAGGGGTGGTTTGGTGAACAGGGCCACGCCGTTGAAGGTCGGGGTGATCCAGCTGCCGCCGTGGGCCATGTCCCAGGCCACCGAGGCGTAACGGCCCTCGGTGCTTTCGAGCAGGGGGTAGGCCGCCAGGCCCAGCAGCCACAGCAGCCCCGCCAGCGAGGCCAGGATGATGACGGTACGACGGGTCAATGCACCACGGCGCCTTTCTTCGCTTCGCGGCCCAGGAACAGGGCCAGGGGCATGAACACGATGAACGAGATCATCAACATATGGAAGACATCATTGTACGCCATGGCGGCGGCCTGTTGCTGGACCATGCCGCCGATCAGACCGTGCGCCACCTGCTGGTTGGACACCGGGTCCAGCCCCGAGACCGTATCCAGGGCCCGGCTCGCCACGTGCAGATGCTCCTGCAGGACCGGGTTGCCGGGGGTCAGGTTCTCCACCAGCCGCGCGTGGTGGCTCTGGACGTGCTGGGACAGCACGGTCGAACTGATGGCGATGCCGATGGAGCCGCCCTCGTTGCGCATGAGGTTGAACAGACCCGTGGCCGAGCCGATCTGCTGTGGCTTGAGGTTGACGAACGCCGCCGCGGTCAAGGGCACGAAGAGGAAGCCCAGACCCAATCCCTGCAGCAGGCGGCTGTCCATCATGTAGTTGAAGTCCACGGCCAGGTTCATGTGCATCATCATCCACATGGACCAGACGTTCAGGGCCGCGCCGAAGATCACCAGCGCGCGGATGTCGATACGGCCGATCATGAAACCGACCGCGGCCATGGATATCAACGAGGTCACCCCGCCGGGCGAGAGCACCAGCCCCGCCCAGGTGGCGGTGTAGCCCATGAGGGTCTGGGCGAACAGCGGCAGCATGGTGAACGAACCGTACAGGCCGAAGCCCAGCAGGAACATCAAGGTCGTGCCGGTGGCGAATTGGCGGTCCTTGAACGAGGTCAGATCGACCAGGGGCCGGGCGGCGGTCAGGGAGCGCCAGATGAACAGGGCCAGAAACAGCGCCGTCGAGAGGGCCAGGGCCTGGATGAAGGGGCTGTGGAACCAGTCGTAGCGCTCGCCCCGGTTCAGGAAGATCTCCAGGCTGCCCAGGCCGATGGCGATGAACAGGAAGCTCAGGTAGTCGATGCGCCCCTCGGGTTTTTTCATGTACCCCGGATCGGTCACGTTGAGCAGGGCCATGATGATGCCGATGATGCCGACGGGGACGTTGATGTAGAACACCCAGCGCCAGGTGATGGTGTCGGTGACCCAGCCGCCCAGGGTCGGCCCGATGATGGGGCCGAAGATCACACCCACCCCGAACAGGGCCATGGCCTTGCCGTGTTCCTCGGGCGGGAAGGATTCCAGGAGGATGGCCTGGGACATGGGCACCATGGCGCCGCCGGCCATGCCCTGCAGTACCCGCATGGCCAGCAGCATGGGCAGCGAGACCGCGGCTCCGGAGAGGAACGAGGCCACGGTGAACAGGCCCAGGCACCAGATGTACGCGCGCTTGCGCCCGAAGAAGTTGCCGATCCAGCCGGTCATGGGCAGGATGATGGCGTTGGCCACCAGGTAGCTGGTGATGACCCAGGTCACCTCGTCCTGGCCCGCGCTGAAGGTACCCTGCATGTGCGGCAGGGCCACGTTGGCCACGGAGGTGTCGATGACCTCGATCAAGGTGCCGATCATCACCGTGACCGCGACCAGGTACTTGTTGACCGTCGGCCTGGTCCTGGAAGCGGGCAGGACCGCGGCGTCGTTGCCGGCCACGCTCATTCCTCCAGTCCGCTGGTGTCCACGGTGACCTCGCACGACAGGCCGATCTTCAGCAGGCGCGCGGGGGCATCGTCGTCAAGGGTGATGCGCACCGGCAGGCGCTGGACCACCTTGATCCAGTTGCCCGTGGCGTTCTCGGGCGGCAGCAGGGAAAAAGCGGCGCCGCTGCCGGCGCCCAGGCTGGCCACATGACCGTGGAATTCGGTGCTCCCATCGGCGTCGATGGTGAAGGTCACGGGTTGCCCCACCCGGATCCGGCGCAGCTGGGTCTCCTTGAAGTTGGCGTCGATCCAGACGTGTTCCCCGGTGGTCTGCACGATGCGGCACAGGGGCTGGCCCGGCGCGGTGACCTGGCCGACCATGGCCGACTTGTCGGCCACCACCCCGGAACAGGGGGCCGTCACCGCGCAGTAGCTGCGCTGGAGCAACGCGTTGTCCAGGCCCGTGTGGGCCTTCTCCAGGCCCTTGATCTTGGCCTCCAGGCCGGCCTTGGCCGCGGCAAGCTGCTTGCGCGCGGCTTCGACCCGGGCCTCGGCCACCTTGGCGGCCGCCACGGCCTGGTCATACTGTCGCCTGGCTGTCGATCCCCGTTCCTCCAGGGCGGCGAACCGGTCCCGGTCGGTGCGGGCCAGATCGAGCTGGGCGCGGGCTGCGGCGAGCTGGGCCTCGGCTCCGGCGATCTGGGCCTTCTGCAGCGCGACAGCCGCCTCGGCGGCGCCCACGTTGGCCTTCTGCTTGGCCACCGCCTGGTCGAAATCCCGGGGATCGAGCTGCGCGATGGGTTGCCCCGCCTTGACGATCTGGTGCTCCTCCACCTCCACCTTGAGCAGGGTGCCGGGCACGCGGCTGGCCACGGCGGTCACATCGGCCCCGATGTATGCGTTGTCGGTGCTTGGGTAGATCTGTCCGTGCTGCCATTTGTGCCAGCCCACGAAAACCAGGGCGGCGGCCACCAACAGGATGATGGTCAGTCCTATCCAGCGCTTGTTCATGGTGTGACACTCCCTTGGTTATCGTCCGGGGTGGTTGCAAAGAAGGCGGCCAGGTCACGGCCGGTCACCGCCGCCAGGCGGGCGCGGGCCATGAATCCCTGGTGATGCTTGATGACGACCTGCAGGCGCGAGTCGGCCAGCAGGGCCTCGGCGTCGAGCACGTCGCTGGAGCGGGCGATGCCCTGGCGGTACTGGTCCTCGACGATGCGCAGATTTTCCATGGCGGCGTTGACGTTGCTCCGCGCGGTCTCTTCCTCGCGGCGGGCCTGGGCCAGCGCGCGGCGGGACCGTTCCAGGGCCACGTGTGCCCCGCGCCGGGCTTCCAGCCGCTGCCGGCTGGCGGCCAGGACGCCGGCGGCGGCCTTGGCCGATTCCGCCGCCCGGGCGCCCCCGTCGAAGATGTTCCAGCTGATGCCAAGGGCCACCGAGTTCACATGGGGATAGAGCAGGGCGTCGTTCTCCTGCCAGGAGTGGCTGGCGGCCACGAACAGGTTGGGGTACCAGGCCTTGCGGGCCAGGTCGGCCAGGGTTCGGGTCGTGTTTTCCGCTTCGGTGGCGGCCCGCAGCTGCAGGTTGCCCTGAAGCAGGGATTCCGCGTCCCCGTGCTCGGCGGCGTACAGGCCCACCGTCGACAATGAATCGGGCAAGATCACCGGGACGCCGGGATCCCGCCCCAGGATCCGGTTCAGATCCTGCAGGACCACGGCCAGGTTGTCGTCGGCCGCGGCCCGGGCATCGCGCACCTGGTCCAGTCGGACCCGGGTCTCCAGCAGGTCGTTGCGGGCCACCAGGCCCTGGTCGTAAAGATCCTGCACCTCCTGCAGGTGGCGGGAGAGGGAGGCGAGGGACTGATCCAGCACATGCTCCTGACCGCGCAGGTTCAGGGCCGTCAGGTAACGGTCCAGGGCCTCCAGCTGGGCCGACTGGACGCGGGAAAGCCCCGCGGCCCTGGCCGCGGCCAGGTTGCTGCGGGCCGCGTCCACGGCCAGGCCGCGCAGCCCTCCGTTCCAGAGCAGCTCCCGGGCGGTGAGCTGGTATTCCCCGTTGCTCTGGTTGCCCATGGGAAAGGTCAGGGGGCCGGCGGCGATCTCCTGCTGATGGTCGCGGGTGATGTACTGCCCCTGGAAATCCACCGTGGGGTACCAGGTGGCGCGGGCGTGCCGCACATCCGCGGCCGCGGCCAGGGTGTCGCTGTGGGCCTGCACCGCGGCCAGGGACCGAGCCGCCGCCAGGGACATGACCCGTCCCGGGGTCAACACGGCGTCCTGTCCAGAGGCCATGGCGCCCAGCGGCCAAACGAGCGCGGTCACGGTCAGGATGGTCAGGAGGATGGTTCTGATATGATGCTGATCGTTCACGAGACGAACCCCCTTTCCCAGGCTTCGGCCGCGTTGGTCTCCATGCGGTTGAGAAGGGAAATCATGGTCCCGACTTCCTGTTCGGAAAATCCCGCGAGCAGGATATCCTGCCAGCGCCAGAGCTTGCTCAGCACAGAATCCCACAGCTTGCGGGCCTTGGGGGTGACCAGCACCGTGTTGGCGCGCACGTTGCCGGGGACGGGCTTGCGCTGGATGAGGCCCTTCTGTTCCAGGACCACCAGCATGCGAGCGGCCGAGCTCTTGTCCACGTACAGCCGCCGGGCCAGTTCATCCTGGGTGATGCCGTCCCCGTGGGTGATCAGGGTGCCCAGATAGAACAGGTGCTCCTTGCTGATCCCGTGCGGGCCCAGCACCTGGCGGGCGTACTTGCTCGCGATCAGGTTCAGGACGTAGATCATGCGTCCCAGGGAAAGTTCAGGGTCGTGGACCATGACATCTCCATCGGTTGAAAGACCATCAGTTGATGATACAACAAATGTATAAACAACAGTTGGTGTGTCAACAGAAAAATTTCCCCCACGGTCTTCCTTGCCGCTGAGGATGGATTCGGGGCATATTGTGACCCATGGTCAGTTCAGAATTCGATTTTCCGTGCCCCGCTGCGGCCAAAGAGCTTGCCCGCCTGGTGGCCGGCCATGGCGGCCGGGCCTTGCTGGTCGGAGGCTGGGTCCGGGATGCGTTGCTGCAAAGGGCGGCCCCGGACGTGGATGTCGAGGTGTTCGGGCTCGACCCTGACGATCTGAAGAACCTGCTGGCCGCCCACTACGACCTGGACCAGATCGGGCGGGCCTTTGGCATCCTCAAGCTGCAGGGGTTGGGCATCGATGTCTCGGTGCCGCGCCGGGAAACCAAGACCGGGACGGGCCACCGGGGCTTCCTGGTGGACGCCGACCCGCACCTGAGCTTCGCACGGGCGGCGCAGCGCCGCGACTTCACCATCAACGCCATGGGTTACGACCCCTTGACCGGGGAACTGCTGGACCCCTGGAACGGCCGCGCGGACCTTCAGGCCCGCCGGTTGCGCCACACGTCGGATAAATTCGGCGAGGATCCCTTGCGGGTGCTGCGGGGCATGCAGCTGTGCGCCCGGTTCCAGCTGGAGCCGGTCCGCGAGACCGTGGCCCTTTGCCGGACCATGGGGCGGGAAGGTCTGGCGCCCGAGCGGTTCTTCCCCGAGTGGCGCAAGCTGATCCTGCTGGGAAGCGAGCCGTCGCGCGGGCTGGATTTTCTGCGCCGGACCCGCTGGTTGCGCTACTTCCCCGAGCTGGAGGCCCTCATCGGGTGCCCCCAGGATCCCCGCTGGCACCCCGAAGGCGATGTCTGGACCCATGTCCTGCACTGCCTGGATGCCTTCGCCGACGAGCGCGGCGGCGATCAGGACGAGGATCTGGTGGTGGGGCTGGCTGTCCTGTGCCATGACCTGGGCAAGCCCGCCACCACCACGGTCGAGGACGAGGGCATTCGTTCCCGCGGCCACGCCGAGGCGGGGGTCCAGGTCGCGCAGGATTTCCTGGCGCGCCTGAGCGTCCCGGCCGCGCTGGTCCGGCAGGTTCTGCCCCTGGTCCGGGAGCACGCGCACGTCGTGGCCCTGCACAAGGCCCATGCCTCGGATGCGGCCATCAGACGGCTGGCCCGGCGGGTGGGGCGCATCGACCGCCTGGTACGGGTGGTCCGGGCGGATCAGCTGGGGCGCCCACCTTTGCAGGACCGGGAAGTCCCCGCCGCCGACTGGTTGTGGGACAAGGCCCAGGCCCTGGCCGTGGTAAGGTCGGCCCCCGAGCCCCTGATCCAGGGTCGCCACCTGGTGGCCCTGGGCCTGACGCCGGGCCCGGAGTTCAAGCCCCTGCTTGATGATTGCTACCAGGCCCAGCTCGAAGGCGCATTCGACGACGCCGAGGGCGCCCTGGCCTACCTGAAATCCCTGCTGGATTCACGCTCCTGACGGGTCCGGCCCCGGCATGTGGATGCGTGGTCAAGTGCTTGCCTTTCCCGCCGATAAGAACACGCGATGGGATGGAGCCAGGTGGCTCCGTCGGTCTGGTGTCTACCCGGGGGAAGATCATGCGTCTGGTCACGCGTTCGGATTTCGATGGACTCGCCTGCGCCGTGTTGCTGGTGGAAGTGGGCCTGGTGGACGAGTACATGTTCGTGCACCCGAAGGATCTGCAGGACGGCAAGGTGGCAATCGGCGAAAACGACATCCTGGCCAACGTGCCCTTCGTGCCCGGCTGCGGGATGTGGTTCGACCATCACTCGAGCGAGAAGGAGCGCCTGGCTCTGCAGGAAGAGCACCACTACCAGGGCCGGAGCGTGATCTGCCAGAGCTGCGCCCGGGTGATCTATGATTATTTCGGCGGCGCGGAGAAGTTCGCCAAGTTCGACCGGAGCGGCATGATGGCCGCGGTGGACAGGTGCGACAGCGGCCAGCTCGATATCGATGATATCCTCAATCCCCGGGGCTGGGTCCTGCTCTCCTTCCTCATGGACCCCCGCACGGGCCTGGGTTACGAGAAGCATTACCGGGTTTCCAACTACCGCCTGATGCTGGATATGATCCAGTACTGCCGGAAGATGACCGCCGCAGAGATCCTGAAACAACCCGATGTCGTCGAAAGGGTGGAGCGCTACCTCGACCAGGAGATGGCCTACACGGATATGATCCGCAACCACGCCTCGGTGCATGGGAACCTGTTGGTGCTGGATCTGCTCAGGGTGGACAAGCCGTGCGTGGGCAACCGCTTCAAGGAATACGCACTGTATCCGGACCAGGACATCTCCCTGCGCCTGATCTGGGGCAAAAACCGTGAAGTCGTGGTTTTCACCTGTGGCCACAGCATCCTCAAGCGCACCTCGACGGTCAATGTGGGAGAGTTGATGTTGCAGTACGGCGGAGGCGGTCATACGCGCGTGGGAACCTGCCAGGTGCCGGTCGGAGAGTACCAGCGGGTCAAGGAAGAGCTGATCTCGGTGCTTGCAGCCCCTGAACCAGCCTGTTCGGGATGATTCTACCCACAACGGCCAATCATATAATGAGAATAAATTTTGTATCTTTTGTTCAAAATTAAATAATTGATACATCGCATGAGATTTTATGTTGCAAAGGATAATGTGTCCTGTTATAATTTTCATCCTAACGGGGGATACACGACATCCGAGACCCTGCAAAAAGGAGACTTTAATGAACCGAAAATTAACGGTTTTGGCATTGGTGTGCTTCATGTCCCTGGGGGCGATTGCCAGAGCCCAGTGTGATATCTCGGGGGACATCACCGCCTCCGCCAACACCGACCCGGCGGGTCCGGCCTGGGTCTACACCCTGACCATCCACTGGGATACCGACGAGAAGTATGCCCTCAGCCACATGGACCTGCTGATCGATGCCGCCGGTGGCTCCTGCTCCTTGCAGGACATCGCCCAGTACCTGAGCTGGGGCGATCCCATCGGCACCTCCGACGGCGAGGGCGGCTGCACGGTCAGTTACATGGGAGAGCTGTCCGACAACGGCGATCCCAGCATCCCCGGAGTCACGGGCCTGCTGCTGAAGTTCGAGCCCTATGATGGGTGCGAGCCCGGCAACGTGGGCACGGGCGTGTTCGTCTTCTATTCCGATCTGGGGCCGGTGCCGGTGGACGAGGACATGCTTTCCCTGGTGGACAAGTACGCCCAGATGTACTGCTTCGGGCATCTGACCGGCATGTTCCCGGGTTTGGCCTGTGATCCGGTGGCCGAGGAACTCACGAGCTTCGGCAGCCTCAAGGGGATGTACCGGTAAGCGGTTATTCTTGATACGGTGTTTCGATTCCAGTATCACGGGTCATCCGGCCCGTGATATTTTTTTACATAACTCCTATAAATGGAATAAATTATAAAAAAAAACGTTATTTGGAGTTTTCCTGTTGCAAAAAGAACACATATCAGGGTAGAATTACGCCAGTAGTTTTGGAGGTGGGATTTTTTTCTGGATGGGAGATGTATGATGAATTCTAAGCTAACGGTGATCCTGGTTCTGCTTTTCATGGCCCTGGGTACCCTCGCGCAGGCCCAGTGTGATATCTCGGGGGACATCACCGCCACGGCGAACACCGACCCGGCCGGTCCGGCCTGGGTCTACACCCTGAGCATCCACTGGGATACCGATGTCCAGTACGCCCTCAGCCACATGGATCTGCTCATCGACGCGGTGGGGGGGGCTTGCACCCTGGACGATCTGATGGATCATCTGAGCTGGGATGATCCCATCGGGACCTCCGACGGCGAGGGTGGCTGCACGGTCAGTTACATGGGAGAGCTGTCCGACAACGGCGATCCCAGCATCCCCGGAGTTACGGGTCTGCTGCTGAAGTTCGAGCCTTATGATGGGTGCGAGCCCGGTAACGTGGGCACAGGCGTGTTCGTCTTCTATTCCGACCTGGCTCCGGTGCCGGTGGACGAGGACATCCTGTCCCTGGTCGACAAGTATGCCCTGATGTACTGCTTCGGCCACCTGACCGGCATGTTCCCCGGTATGGACTGTGATCCGGTGGCCGATGATGCCGCCAGCTTCGGCAGCCTCAAGGGGATGTACCGCTAGCGGCGGCAAGCCTGTTGATTCCCGGCGCCGCGGGTCGAGGCCCGCGGCGCTTTTTTCTGCCCTCGCCGACGTCGCCGGGTTAAGTTTGCCGCATGAACCATCAGCGCCGCCATGCCCACCTGTTGCTTCTGCTCGCCGCCGCGATCTGGGGGTTCGCCTTCGTGGCCCAGCGTGTCGGCATGCGCCATGTGGGGCCCTTGACCTTCAACGGGGTGCGCTTCGCCCTGGGCGCGGGCGCCCTGGCTCCCCTGCTGCTTGTGCGGCGCGGCTGGTTCGCCGCCTGGGCGGCGCCGCCGTCGGGGGGCGGCAGGGTTTCGCCTGCGGCGGTCCTGCGCGGCGGCCTGATGGCGGGGGTGCTGCTGTTCGGCGGCTCGACCCTGCAGCAGGTGGGCGTGGTCTACACCACCGCGGGCAAGGCCGGTTTCATCACCAGCTTGTACGTGATCCTGGTGCCCCTGCTGGGGTTGTGCTGGGGGCACCGCACCGGGCGCTGGACCTGGTTCGGCGCGGTCATCGCCGTGGCCGGGCTCTACCTGTTGAGCGCCAGGGGGATGGTGGGCATCGACCTGGGCGACGGACTGGTGCTGCTGGGGGCGTTCTTCTGGGCCGGCCACGTGTTGCTGGTGGGGCGCCTGGTGAAGCATCTTCCCGCCTTGCCCCTGGCGGTGGTCCAGTTCACCGTCTGCAGCGCCATGAGCCTGATCGGGGCCATGGTGTTCGAGACCATGAAGCTGCAGACCATCGAGGCCGCGGGCATCCCCATCCTGTATGCCGGACTGCTCTCGGTGGCGGTGGCCTACACGCTGCAGGCTCTGGGCCAGCGCCACGCGCGGCCGGCTCCGGCGGCCATCATCCTGAGTTTCGAGGCGGTGTTCGCGGCCGTCGGCGGCTGGTTGATCCTGGGCGAGGGCATGACGCCACGTGGGCTGGCCGGGGCCACCCTCATGCTGGCCGGGGTGATGCTGGCACAGCGGGAGGATCATGCCTCGGCCGGATCTTGACCGGCATCATCTCGTTATGGTATAATCAATTATCAATTCGGGGAAACCACTCACACAACCCACTCGCCCGGGGCCATGCGTCGTCATGTTTGTCAATCTCGCTGGGTCATTGGATGCCTGTTTGCCGCGGGGATCCTGGTTTCCGCTTGCCCCTGCCTCGCCGTAGACCACCTGCAGACCGACCCCGATCATATTCCCTACCAGAGCGAGGTCATCAAGCTGGGGGGGGCCTGGGGCCAGAACAACGACGCGGTCTCCTGGGTCATGGCCGACATCGACGGTGATGGTGCCGATGAGATGGTCGAGGGCGCCGGCAACCGCTGCCTCGGCATGGACGCCGAGGACGGCCAGATCAAGAACCGCTGGCAGATCAACTTCCCGCCGGGATTCGTGGTGGACCAACGCACCCGGTTGGGGGTGCCGGCGGATCTGGACAAGGACGGCATCGACGAGATCTTCACGGCGATCACCAACAAAGAGACGGGCCAGTGGCGTTTCGTGGCCCTGAGCTCCGCACAGCAGAAGATCCTGTTTTCCGCCCCCCTGCCCACCGGCCCGGACCGCCGTCCGGATGGGCGCTGGGATGGCCGCTATTATCCGGAATTCCTGCTGGATAACGCAGATGGACGCGGCCGGCCGGGGATCCTGTTTCTTCGCGAAGTCCAGTATGATGCCTATCCGCGGGGGCTGGTGGCCGTCGACCCGTTCACCGGGCAGGTCATCTGGGAGTGGCTGTGCGGCCCCAACCCGAATGTCGCCTCGATCCGAAGAGTAGACCTGGGGGATCGGGGGCAGGGTGTCGCTTTCTTCGGCAACGCCCCGGACAACCTGGGCGGGGAGCTGGTCAACGGCACCAGCGATGACCACGGTTACGTATTCCTGGTCTCGGCCACCGGGCAGCTGGTCTGGCAAAAACGGATGAGTCCCGGATTTGCCGCCGGGGGCCTGGAGATCGCCGATATCGGAGGCGATGGGCGGCAGGACATCGTCGTCTACACCCTCAGCGGCGCCACCAATGTTCCCAACGAACTGGCGATCTGGGACTGGCGGGCAGACCACCCCCTGGCCCGGACCCGCAGCAAGGCCGGGTTCATGGGCGCGGCCGTGCTGGCTGGCCCCCGGCCGGGGACGAACTGGATCGTCACCGGTTCCAACGAGGGCCTGGTGACCCGATATCTCTACGGCGAGGGCAGCCTGGTGCCGGACGCCCAGGTGCTGGGGCAGGAAAAGATATGCTTCCTGACCGGCGCAATCGATATCCTGCCGGATCCGGGCCCCGAGATCCTGGTCAGTTGCGACACCAACAACGAGCTGTACCTGCTGGATGGCGATCTGAACACCCTCGCGTATCTCCATGACTCCCGCCATGAGGGTACCAGGGCCAATCCCCGGGTCTGGACCCTCCAGCCAGGCCATCGGGCCCTGGTCACAGGTTGTGAGCGGGGGTACTGGATCATGGGGTTCCAGCGGCGCCCCCTGGCCTGGGGACCTCTGCTGGCCCGGTTAGGCCTGGTGCTGGCGGGTCTGGCCCTGCTGTGGGGCGCCTTCATCCTGGGGCGCAGGCGCGGCCGCGGGCAGCATGCAGAGGAGGGCGTCACACGCCCTGCCGACCGCGAGGCGCTTTACCATCTGTGGCTGGAACTGGACGATGTCAAGCACGAGCGCTTGTTCGAGGCGAGCAAGGGTTTCCGGCGCCTGGTTTGGTTGCTGGACGCCTTCACCACCGACCTGGGTGCCTCGCCGGGGCTTGCCGAACGCATCGGCAAGCTCATGGCGGATTTCCAGCAGTCGGATCTGCCGCGGTTGCGGGGCATCCTGGCCCGCGCCGAGGCCGAACAGGTTGCCCCGGAAACGGTGGGCCATACGGCCATGGTGCTGGCTTCGGCCGCTGGCAAGCTGGACGGTCTGGCAGGGGGGCCGTTGACGGTGGCGCGCGTCCAGGCCGTGCAACAGGAACTGGCGACGGACCTGCGGAAGATCGAGGAAGGATTCCTGGAGCTGTGGCGCACCCTTGGTGATTTCTACACCGCCGATCCGGTGGGGCTGATCCAGGGGTTGTTGCTGGTGCGGGAAGTGGAGTTCAAGCGCGAAGCCGTCACCATCGAGGCTCCGGCCGTGGCGGCAGGTCCGCGGTACCTGTGCCGCATCGACAGTTCCGCCCTGCGCTATGTGCTGGCCAACCTGCTGGACAACGCCCTGCGGGCCGTGGTCGGGTCGGCCCTCAGGACCGTCAGCATCGCCCTGGAGCGGCGTGACCTGGAGATCGTGATCACGGTCCAGGATACCGGCAGCGGCATCCCCGAACAGGACCGGGAGCGGATCTTCAGCGGCAGGTTCAGCTCGCGTGGCGGCGGCCAGGGTCTTTTCCGCTCCCGTGAGATCCTGCACCGCTGGCGGGGGGAGATCCTGCTTTCTTCCACGTCGGCGGAGGAAGGCACCGTCTTCACGGTGGTCTTGCCGGCGGCGGTCAAGAACCTCGCGGAAAGGGCGACGCAGCAAAACGGTTGACCCGCTTTGCTCGCGATGGGGGCCTCGGTTGTGGTATCATCATGCCGACAACCCAGGTTCAACCCGAGAAAGACCCCTCATGAAATCCTCTCGCCTGCCCCGTCTTGTCCTCTTCACCGTCATGATCTGGGGATGCGCTGGAGCGGCCCCGGCCGCGACCGGCGTGCACACGACCTATCTGTGGCACATGCACCAACCCATTTACTGGCCCGACGCGAGCACCTGGACCCCCGGCCGCTATGAGACGGCATACGAGACCATCACCCTGGGGCACAGCCAGAACGATGTGTCGGCCATCTTCGACAAGGACGACCGGGTGGCGGACTACCAGTGGTATCCCCGTGATGCCGTCTCCTCGATCCTGGATCTGCCGGATGCGGGGACTCAGGTCTCGTTCGCAGGCGCCCTGATGGAAAACATCTTCAGCCTGGCCGACAGCGGCTGGAACGGCGGTCGTTACGCAGTGGACTGGTACGCCCCCTATCGCCAGGCCATGGGCTGGACAACCTCGGCCGGCCGGCGTCGTCTGGACCCGGTGCTGGTGGGGTTCCATCACGCCATCGGCCCGCTGCTGGATGAAAACGCCCTGGCCATGGAATTGGCCTGCGCCCGGGAGATCTGGAACCGGGCCTGGGGACCGGGCGAGTTGTCCGACGGCTTCTTCCCCGCCGAGATGTGTTTCAGCGAGCGGATGATCCCCGCCCTGGTCGCCGCGGGTGTCCAGTGGGCCATCGTGCCCGACCTGCATCTCGGCCGGGCCTGCGCCGGCTATCCCTACCAGGCGGACCTGGACAACTGCGATCCGCCCAACCCGGCCGACCAGCTCAACCCCGCCCAGACCGATTGGACCAATCACACCATCAGCCGCGGGGTGACCTTGAAAGTGCCCTATCCGTTCGGCTTCACGCCCCACCGCGCCCGTTACATCGATCCGGATGACGGCACCGCAAGTTCGCTGGTGGTGGTTCCGGCGGCCGACGCCATGGGGTGGGAAGAGGGTTACGGCCTGTTCGGCACCGGGGGGATCGACGCCATCGCCGGCGCCAACGATCCGGCGCGGCCCATGCTGGTACTGTTCGCCCACGACGGGGACAACTCCTGGAGCGGCGGCTACAGCTACTACAACGAGAACGTCACGCAGTTCGCCCATGCGGCCGCCGCCAAGGGCTACACCCCGACCACCATCGCCACCTACCTGCAGCAGCATCCGGTTCCGGTGGATGATGTCGTCCACGTCGAGGACGGGGGCTGGGTCAACGCCGACGGCGACTTCGGATCGCCCCAGTACATCAACTGGAACTGGCCCCTGGTGGATGCCGCGGGCCAGTTCGACATCCCCGGCGGCTGGGCCGAGGATGAGCGCAACTGGGCGGTGCTGACCGCGGCCCAGAACCGTGTGGAGACCGCGGCGCAGATCAGCGGTCCGGTGGACCCCGCGCTGGTGGTCGATCCACTGGGCGGGGCAAACAACGCCGAGCGCGCCTGGCATTTCCTGCTGGCAGGCTACGAGAGTGGTTACATGTACTACGGCGCCGCGTTGGACATGGAGATCAAGGCCACCCTGGCCTGCAACCAGGCCACCACGCTGGCCGACGGTGTCATCGCCGGCGGCACGGACGCCACCGCGCCCACGGTGTGGCTGCCCCAGCGCCTGCCGTGGAACCCCGGCGGGTTCGGAGGCGGCAGCCTGTGGGGTTGGCCCGGCGGTCAGGGCGCGGCCATGACCTCCGCCTTCAAGGTATGGACCTTCGTCCATGATGTGTCGGGCCTGGCCAGGGTGCAGCTGATGGTGCGGGAGGATGGCGACGGTGTGAACGATCCGGCCACCACGGTCAACGAAACCTACGCCGGCGGCACCGGCGTCTCGTCATGGCTGCCCCTGGACATGAATCGCCGCATCATGCCCTTGGGCGAGCCCTGGGACCTGCCGGATATCGATTTCACGGTGTTGCCCCGCCATATCGCCGACGAGTACTGGCTGGAGCTTTCCGGCTACAGCGACGTGTTGCTCGATTACTACGTGGAGGCGGAAGACAGCCTGGGCCACGTCAAGCGCACCCCCATCCAGCATGTCTATGTGGGGTCCGGCGACGCCGGCGGTGGTGGCGAAGACCAGCCTTTCGTCATGGATGGGGCCGCCGATACGGGTGTGCCGGTGCTTGCCGGGGGGGACATGAACCTCATGGCCGAGGTCCGGGGGCACTGGTTGTACCTGGCGACCAACGCACCTTCGGCCCTGCCCGGCGAAGATGTTTTCCTCCTGCTGGATCCGGCCGCAGCGGGCACGGCGGCCGCGCCCTGGGCCAAGTCCGGCCAGGTCGTGCCCTGGTTGCGGATGCTGGCGCGTGAAACCGGCAACGGCTGGGCCGGCTGGTTCGACGGGGCTGAAACGGTGCTGGATACTCCGGATCTGGTCCTCGCCTCCGGGGCTGTTCTGGAAGGCGCGGTGGATCTGGACGCCCTTTATCCGGGGGGATGGCCGGCCTCCGTATTCCTGGCGGCTGCTTCCTACGCGACGGACGACGGCGGGCTGCTGCTGCATCAGGCTCCGGCCGGTAATGGCGACGGCAACCTGGATGCCTCCGAACTGATCGAGGTCCCCCTGAGCGCCAGTCCCGTGCCGCCTGCTATGGCCATCCATCTGGACGCCTGGCCCAACCCCTTCAACGCCCGCCTGAACCTGGCCCTGGCGGGAGGGGGCGGACCTTGCGCGCTGGGAATCTACGACGCGCGGGGGCGGTTGGTGCGGCAATGGCGGTTGGATTTCCAGGGTCCATCACCGTGGCAGGTGGTGTGGGACGGCCTGAACGACCGCGGTGGCCCGGTGTCCAGCGGGGTGTATTTCGTACGGGCTGCGGCGGGTTCGGCCAGGACGACCCTGCGTGTCAGCCTCGTCAAATGATATGCCGGCCCGAGGCGGGCCCCCTGCAGGGGAAAGCGGGATCCGGTGCCCCGGGGACCGGATCCCATCCCCGATCCGTTCCCCTAGTGAGGATGATCCTCGTGACCCTTCTTCATCTTGGCCAGGCAGCTCTGGCAATAATACTTGCCGTTGACCTCGGTCAGCTTGTTGATGGGAACGTCCTTCATGCCGCACCCGCCGTCGCAGTCGTGCACGGCGACCTGCTGGTCACCTGAGGCCGCGGCCGTGGCGGCCATCTTCTCGGCGCACTGGGAGCAGTAGGCCTTGCCGTCGATCATCTTGGCCTGGCCGTCGGGGATGGTCATGCCGCATCCCGCGCAGGTCTGGGCATCGGCTTTCTGGCCGCCGCAACCGGCCACCAGGACCAGGGACAGGACCAGGGCCAGGACCCCCGCCAGCAACATCGCTTTCTTCATGATCTGACTCCTCGGTTGGATCCATAAAAACACACTATTCAGGTAGGTGACGTTGTCAGATTGCACCATAGGGAGGAATGATGCAACCTGCAAGTGCCTGCCGGGAACCCGCCATGCAACCCGGAGAGGCCTCCGTGCGTAGGTGGTGAGCCCTGACATTCCCGAGGACCCAGGAGGACGCCATGTCGATTCGTCGTTACCAAGCCCGGTTGTGCGTGCCCGTCGTGTTGATGGGGGTGCTGCTCCTGTCCCTTTCCGCCGTGGCGCAGGACAAAGACAACGCCCAGCTCCAGCGGGATTTCACGTTTTCCGCCGCCACCTTGACCGTCCTGGACATGATCGGCCGGGTGGAGATCATGCCTGCGCAGGGGCCGGACTTCCTGGTGACCGTGCACGTCAGGGGCCAGGACGCGGATCCGCAGATCCTGAAGTTCTTGGAGAAGAAGGGCAAGGACCCCTCCCTGATGATCCAGTTCCCCGTGGAGGAGCACCGCGAATACGTCTACCCGCCCCTGGGGCGTGACGGCCGGACGACCATCACCTACCGCCAGGACAAGCCCCGGCAGGAATCATGGCTCAAGAACCTGCTGGGCGAGATCACCGGCAAGCGGGTGACCGTCAGGGGGCGTGGCAAGGGGCTGGAAGTGTGGGCCGATCTGACCATCGCGGTGCCCGAGGGAGGGCGGTTGAAGGTCGTGGACCGCGTGGGCGAGATCACCGCCGACGGGGTCACTGGCGACCTGGATCTTGATACCAGCAGGGGCGACATCGAGGTCCGCGACCATGATGGCGGCCTCGTGGCCGATACCGGCAGCGGTGCGGTGGATGTGACGGACATCAAGGGGGATGTCGTCATCGATACGGGCAGCGGCTCGGTGACCGCAGGGGGGGTCAACGGACCCCGGCTGGATATCGACACGGGCAGCGGCTCGGTGAGCGTGAAGGGCATCGAAACGGACAAGATCCATGTGGACACCGGCAGCGGCTCGGTGCGCGTGGACCAGGCCTCGTGCCGGAAGCTGGACGTGGACACCGGCAGCGGCGGGGTGCGCGCGGACGGCATCGCCGCCGAGCGGGTGGTGATCGACACGGGCAGCGGTTCGGTGGAACTCATGCTGCTGGGGATGGGCGGCGGCCGCTACGAAATCGACACCGGCAGCGGCAGCATCAACCTCGGGGTGCCCGCCGGCGCCTCGGCCAGGATCTCAGCCGAGACCAGTTCCGGCGGCGTCCGCTGCCATCTGCAGGGAGCCGAGATCATCCACCAGAAACGCAACGAGATGGAAGTGGTCATCGGCGGCGGCGATGCCCAGGTCATCCTGGACGCCGGCAGCGGGACCATCACCCTGGAAAATCACTGACCGCCGCGTCGGACGAGCACTTCCAGCTGGTAGGGCGGTCTGCGCCCGTCCAGGGGCCGGCCCGCGGCGTCACAGGAGGCGATCCTGCGCAGACGTGAGCGGGCGACCACCCGGTCCCATTGCCCCTGGTCGTAGGTGCGCAGATCGTAGCGCTGGTCCAGATGGGTGGTGCCCCGGGGTCTGATGACGCTCAGGTGGCTGATCACGGTCTCGATCCTGGCGCGCGGCGTGCCCGGTTCGGGCGGCAGGTAGTTCACGAGCTGGCTCACGCGGCAGCGCCCCCGGACCCCTTCCCACACGTCCTCCTCCGGCTCCAGGTGCCGGTAATCCGTCAGGCTGACCCCCACGATGTAAACTCCCTGCGGCTCGAGCAACACCGCCATCTGGTCCAGGTGGGCGACCAGCGCCCGGTCGGTGGGCAGGTGCCGGATGGAATTGACGGGGTTGACGGCCACATCCACGCAGCTCGGAGCGATCCCCGCCGCGCGGGCCGCGGCCTGGAAGGATGCCATGTCGGCCTGGAACAGGATCGCCCCGGCCAGCTCCCCGCGCCGGCGGGCGTAGGCGAGCATGGCCGGATCGCGGTCGAAGCCGGCCACCCGAAAGCCGCGGCGGCGGGCCAGGCGCAGGTAGCGCCCGGTGCCGCAGGCGGGCTCGAACCACAGCGGGTTTTCGGGGCCGGCCCGGTCGCCCCGGCGCCGGATGATCCGCAGGAACGCCTCGACCTCGCCCCGGGTGCCGGGGGTGTTGAGGATGTCGTAGACCGCGGGGGCGGGGTAGGGGTTCTCAGGGTCGTCAGGGCGTTTCATGGGCCGCTCCGGGTTGGTCTTGCCTCGTGGGGGATCCGATGCAACATTCTACCTGGAATTTCGCATGAATCATCGGCCTGTTTCGGCTCGTCACCACTTTCTTCGGGAGGCATCATCGTGAATCGCCTGCGTGTAGTTCTGGTCCTGGCGGCATTGCTCGCCACGGCGGCCGTGGCCACGACCGCCAACGCCGCCGCGGAATCCCCCGGCTATGTCATGCGCTACGCCGACATCGGCCACGGCCGGATCGTCTTCACCTACGAGGACGACCTGTGGCTGGTGCCCGAGATCGGCGGGGACGCCCGCCGCGTCACGAGCAACCCGGGTCTGGAACTGGGCGCGAAGATCTCCCCGGACGGGACGATGGTGGCCTTCACCGGCAACTACGACGGGGGCATGGATATCTACGTCATGCCCCTCGAGGGCGGCGTGCCGCACCGTTTGACCTACCACCCGGCGGTGGACATGGTGTGCGGCTGGACCCCCGACGGCAAGAACGTGGTCTTCTCCTCCAACCGCCAGGCGCCCGCCTTTGCCAGCGAACTGTACCGGGTTTCGGTGGACGGCGGCATGCCCGTCAAGCTGGCGGTGGACCGCGGTTCCCTGGCTTCGATCGCTCCGGACGGCACGGCCATGGCCTACAACCGCTACGGCCGCCACGTGCGGACCTGGAAACGGTACCAGGGCGGCAACGCCCAGGATATCTGGATCAAGGATTTCCAGGGCGGCGGCATCACCCGCCTGACCGACTGGTCCGGCAGCGACCAGTTCCCCATGTGGTCGGCCGACGGCCATATCTACTTCGCCAGCGACCGTCAGGACGGCACCCTGAACATCTACGGCTACGACACGGCGACCAAGGCCACCAGCCGCCTGACGTTCTTCACCGACTACGACGTGAAGTACCCCAGCCTGGGTGAGGGCAAGATCATCTTCCAGTACGGCCCCGGCCTGAGCGTGCTGGACCTGGCCACGGGCAAGGTGGCCGCGGTGCCGATCACCATCCCCTCGGACCGGCGTCTGGTGCGGACGGAACTGGTCGCGCCCAAGCCCCGGACCGGGTCTTTCAGCCTCTCTCCCGGGGGCGAACGCGCCCTGATCGAGGCCCGCGGCGAGATCCTCAACCTGCCCACCGACGAGGGCGATCCCCTGGTGCTGACGCGCACACCCGGCAGCCGGGAAAAGGACGCGGCCTGGAGCCCGGACGGGCGCTGGGTGGCCCTGGTCTCGGACCGCACGGGCGAGGAGCAGATCTACCTGCTGGACCAGCACGGGCGCCGCGAGTGGAAGCAGCTGACCGACGGCCCCTTCGACTTCATCATGCAGCCGGTGTGGTCTCCGGACAGCAAATCCCTGCTGTTCGCCGACAAGTTCATGAAGCTGCACCTGGTCGATGCCGCCTCGGGCAAGGTGCGCGAGATCGCCCACAGCGATTACGACGACGCCTGGGAGCGCTGGGGCATCCAGGACTACGTCTGGTCGCCGGACAGCCGCTGGGTCGCCTACACGTCCCAGACCGCCAACATGAACGAGGCCATCTGGCTGTACGACACCACCTCGGGCAAGAGCACCAAGTTGACCGACGACATGACGCAGGATTGGTCGCCGTCGTTCTCGCGCGACGGCAAGTATCTCTACTTCCTGTCCAGCCGCACCTTCGCTCCCCTGATGGGCCGCCAGGACCAGAACCACGTGTTCCTGAAGACGGCCCTGCCCTACGTCGTGCTGCTGCGCGACGGCGTGCGCTCGCCTTTCTACACCGAGGACACCGAGGTGGCGATCAAGGCTGACGGCAAGGAGAAGAAGCAGGACAAGAAGGACAAGAAGAAGGATGAGGGTCCGGACCACGCTGCGGCGACCGCCATCGACCTGGACGGCATCGGCGGCCGGATCCTCGCCTGCGAAGGTGTCAAGCCGGGCAACTACTTCCGCCTCAAGGCCGTCGACGGCGGCTTCGTCATGCTGCGCAAGGACGAGTCCGAGTTCTCCAAGTACCAGAACGTGGACGACCACACCGGCGGCGCCCTGGATCTGGTGGGCTACCAGCTCGCGGACAAGGAGCTGAAGGACCTGCTGCCGGGCATTGCCAACTATCACCTGAGCGCCGACGGCAAGCAGCTGATCTACCGGGCCGGTGCGCAGTATGGCATGGTGGACGCGGGGAAGGGGGCCAAGGTCGGCGACGGCAAGATCGATCCCGCGGTGGTCAAGCTGACGGTGGACCGCATGCAGGAATTCCCGCAGATCTTCCGCGAGGCCTGGCGCATCGAACGCAACTGGTTCTACGACGCCAACATGCACGGCGTGGACTGGCAGGCGATGTACGAGAAGTACGCCCCGTTCGTGGCCGGCTGCGGCACCCGCAGCGATCTGAACTACCTGATCGGTGAGATGATCGCCGAGCTGAACATCGGGCACACCTACGTGTACGGCGGCGATTTCGAGGACACCGGCGCCCGCATCCCCACGGGTCTGCTCGGGTGCGAGTTCGGCGCGGACAAGGGCGCAGACCACTACCGGATCAGCCGCATCATTCCCGGCGTGCCCTGGGACCCGCAGTACCGGTCGCCCTTGCAGGAGCCCGGCGTGGGAGTCCACGCGGGGGATTACCTGCTGGCGGTCGACGGCGAGGATGTCACCACCGGTGACAACGTGTTCGCCCACCTGCAGGACCGGGCCGGCAAGATGGTGACCCTGACCGTCAGCAACAGTGATTCGGGTAAGAAGCCGCGCGAGGTGCGCGTCAAGACCCTGGGCAGTGAGCGCGGCCTGCGCTACCGGGCCTGGGTCGATGCGAACCTGCAGCACGTGGACGAGCTGAGCGGCGGCAAGGTGGCCTACGTGCACATGCCCGATATGGGCGAGAAGGGTCTGGTGGAATTCGGCCGCTCCTACTACCCCCAGACCGGCAAGCAGGCCATGATCTTCGACGACCGCTACAACGGCGGCGGATTCGTCGGCGACATGGTCATCGACCGCCTCGAAAGGCAGCTGTGGGCCATCACCCAGCCCCGCGAGGGCAAGGGTGGACGCAACCCCGAGCGGGTGTTCCACGGCCCCCTGGTCGTGCTGATCAACGGCGACACCTACAGCAACGGCGAGTTCTTCGCCGAGGCCGTCAAACGCAAGGGCCTGGCCACCCTCATCGGCGAGCGCACCTGGGGTGGCTCGACGGGCATGGAACCGCATGAGGACCTGGTGGACGGCGGCGCGGTCACCCCGCCCCAGTTCGGCCTGTACGGTCTGGACGGTACCTGGCCCATCGAGGGCTGGGGCGTGACGCCGGACATCGTGGTGGTGAACGTTCCGGACGACGCCGTGGCCGGCAAGGACGACCAGCTCGACTTCGCCGTGCAGTACCTGCTGCAGCAGCTCGAGGACAACCCCGGCAAGTGGGCGATCCCACCGGTACCGCAGTACCCGGTCAAGGCCCGGCCCAAGATGAGTGCGGGGAAGACGGAGTAGGCGGCTTGCCCGTCATGCAGTGAAGATGCCAGACCCCCGGCTGACGGCCGGGGGTCCGGTTTATGTTCAACTCTTTCCAGTAAGCTGATAGAATGGCACCAGTATTTCAGTTTGAATTCCAGGCCAAGGATTGCGGTCATCCGGGGGGGGGTCTGATGAAAATGCGGTTGACGATTCTCGGTGCGGCCCTGGCCGCCGCCCTTGTTCTCTTTGCTGCTTGCAACGACGACGACGGGCCTGCCGGCCCCGAACTATTCCAGGTGGTCCTCGAGGTCACGGATCCTGATGGCGCGCCCGTGGCCGGCCTCGAACTGGGCCTGGCTCCGGACACACCCTTCTACATGGATGGAAAAGTCTCATCGGAGGTGGTTTCGGATTCGGAACCGGGCCTGGACCTGCCCTACCCCGTGCCGTTCAACCCCAGCGTGATGATCAAGTTCACGACGGCGCAGCAAGGAACCGTGAGCGTGGTCATCGAGGATGTGGCGGGGGATCCAGTGCGGCACCTGTATCGGGAGGACCAGCAGGCCGGATTGCGTACCATTATGTGGAACGGCCAGGATGATGACCAGGCCACTGCTCCGGCCGGCGTCTATTTTGCCCACCTGACCCAGATCGAGGCCGAATCGGGAAACACGTTGCTGGACGAGCGCAGGCCCATGTTGATGGCGAACTTCTACGCCAACCAGGCATTGGTCGGCACCACCGACGCCGAGGGGCGCATCGTCCTGTCGGACGAGCGCCTGTTCCCCTACCTGTTCGATGTGGATCCCTTCCCCGCCACGGACGAAAACGGCCTGACCATCGGCACCATCACCCTGACCCCGGCCATGCGTTTCTACTTCACCGATCCCGGTTCAAACCGGACCGTCCGTTACAACGGTCAGGTGACCGGCAGCACGATACTTCAGTTCGTATGGGATCCGCAGGGAGGGTAAGCGGCCAGGCCCCAGGCCAGTCGGTCGGGACCGCGCAACAGAAGTAACCGCATGCCCCGCACGTACTTTTTGTTTTGCAGCTAATTCAGACCTTTTTTCTAGGTGTGATGATTCAAGATTTTATTTGAAATTTAAGACTGTTTGGGTGTATAATATCAACTCACGATTCACAAATTCATCATTGGAGGGAGACGTCATGAAGAGAATGATCACGTTGGCCGCCTTGCTTGCCCTGCTGCTGCCCACCCTGGCCCTGGCCTGCCATGTCACCGAGGTTACCGCGGATGCGGACTGCAACGGCTGGAATCTGTGCGCCACGGTTTATTTCAGCAGCAGCGTGGACGAGGGGAATCTGTGTTATCAGGTTCTGCTTTTCGATGATACCGGCGCCGAGGTCAATCGTCTGGAAGAGTGCCAGATGGTCAGCCACGAGTCCGGTGTCGGCGGGGAGTACACCTATTGTTTCAGCGGCATCTGGGACGGCGAGCACCAGTCCGGAGGGTTCCATGTCCAGATCTGCGCGAGCCTCAATGGTGGCACCGCCCAGAGCTATGATTTCGACCTGAACTGCACCGTGGATGATGAATCCACCTCCTTCAGCACGGTCAAGGCGCTGTATCGGTAACCCCGAACCACCAACCGAATTTTCAGGAATGGACCCGGGGTAACCCGGGTTCGTTCTTTTCCGGCGGCGGGGGATTTGCGCCGGCAGGCCGGCCATCTCCCCCTGCCGGATACTAATGGTTACCAATTGAACACGCTTTGCGGTAGAGTCCTTCCATCAAATGAAATTTATAGCAGCACTGTTCTCACGTTCGGGGGAGCGTAAACGATGACCCTGTTCCTCATCCTGCTCGTCGGTTTGCTCATCTACGCCACCATCACCTACAACCGTCTGGTGGGGTTGCGGCAGCGCTGCGACAACGCCTTCGGCGATATCGATGTCCAGTTGAAGCGGCGCTGGGACCTGGTGCCCGCCCTCGTCGAGGTCGTGCGCGGTTATGCGGGCCATGAACACGAGGTGCTGGCCGAGGTGGTGGCTGCGCGTGGCCGGGCCATGGCGTCCCGGTCGGGGCCTGACGGTTTGACCCGGCGGGGGGATCTCGAAACCGGCCTCGCCTCGGCCCTGCGCGGGGTCTTTGTCCTGGTCGAGGACTATCCGGTGCTGAAGGCGGACCGCAACTTCCTCGATCTTCACAAGAGCCTGGTGGCCATCGAGGACGACCTCCAGCACGCCCGGCGCTACTACAACGCTGTTGTTCGCGATCTCAATACCCTGCGCCAGAGCTTCCCCGCCAGCCTGGTCGGTGCTGCGACGGGCGTGAGTCCCGGAGAGTTCTTTCAGGTCGAGGACGAGCAGAGGTCGGTGCCGGATCTTGAACTGATATCGCGTGAATCCAGCCACGGGGAGTGACCGATGAACCTGCGAAGCCGCATTGCCGTTGTGTTGGGACTGGTCGTCTTGTGTGCCGGGAGCGCCGCCCAGGCCATCGACGGCGGCTGGAAAATCGCTCGCCAGGACGTGGTCCTGACCATCGAACAGGATGGCGACGTCCTGGTCGACGAAACCATCGTGGCGGATTTCATGGCCCCCAAGCATGGCATCATTCGGGTCATCCCCATTCGCTATGAGACCGGCTGGCACCAGTACAACCTGGGTTTCTACCTGCTCGAGGTCCTGGACAGCCACGGGAAAACTCGTCCGGTGCGCGAGCGGCGCAAGGGCAACTCCGTCTGGCTCCGGATCGGCAAGCCACGGGTTACACACGTGGGCCGCCAGGTCTATCGCTTGCGTTACCGTGTGCGGCGGGCCCTGCTGTGGGAAGACGACCAGGTCGTGCTGCGCTGGAACGCGGTCGGGCATGAATGGCAGGTGCCGACCGAGAGGGCGTCCGTGCGGATCAATTGGCCCGAAGGGGTGGACTCATCCACGGTGAATGCCGATGCCTGGACGGGCACCTGGCGCGCGCGCGGGCGGAATTTCACCACCAGTGGCGCGGAAAAGGGCACGATCACCTACCGGGTTGACGCGCTGCGTCCGCACGAGGGGGCGACGGTGGAGGTGAGCCTGCCGGCCGATGCCGTCGCGCGGCCCCCCTTTTACAGGGAAGCCGGGCAGTGGTTGGGGGACAATCTGGTTTATGCCCTGTGGCTGCTGGTGGTTGCCGTTTGCGTGATCATCTGGTTCCGCCGCGGCCGTGACCTTCCCGGCCGGGGCTCGATCGTGGTGCAGTATGAACCGCCCGCCGGCTTGACCCCTGCCGAGGTGGGCACCTTGATCGACGAGCGCGTGGACAAGCGCGACCTGTCGGCCACGATCATCGATCTGGCGGTGCGCGGGTTCCTGACCATCGAGCAGATCAAGAGCCCCTGGAAGCTTTTCGGTGACGAATACATTTTCCACAAGTTGCCGACGAAGACCCGGAAGCGGCCTCATGAGAAGCTGCTGTTGAGGGCGATTTTCGAATCGGGCGATACGGCGCGGACGGACGAGATGACCGGATTCCATGCCAACCTTGAGGCCATCAAGCAGAAGCTATACGATAACCTCAACCGCCAGGGCTATTTCGACGGCAACCCGAACAAGGTGCGGGGCCGTTTCTTCAAACGGGCCCTCGTGGCCGTGATCGGTGCTTTTATCCTGGCTGGGATTGTCCAGTACCTGATCTATGGCCGCCTGTTCCTCGTGCCCCTGCTGACCGCGCTGGTGTTGTCCTGGATCACGGTGGGGGTGGCCAGCTGGGTCATGCCGCGCAAGACCAGCAAGGGGCGCCGGGTATGGGAGCAGATTTACGGTCTGGAGGAGTACATCCGGCGCGCTGAAGTCGATGCGATCGAGGCCGCCGACAAGCAGGGTGTTTTCGAGCGCCTGCTGCCTTATGCCATGGTGTTCGGGCTGACCGAACGCTGGGGCAAGGCCTTTGACGGGATCTATGACAACCCTCCGACCTGGTACAAGGGAGAGGGCCTCGATTCTATCTCCACCGCCTGGCTGATCGAGGCGGTACACAAGAGCTCAAGCCGGTTCCAGGGCAGCATGTTCACCCAGCCGCGCAGCGCAGGGCCCGGCGGCTATTCCGGTGGTGGCTGGAGTAGTGGCGGATTCTCGGGAGGTGGCGGCGGCGGCGGTTTCAGCGGCGGCGGATTCGGTGGTGGGGGCGGCGGAAGCTGGTAGCGGGCTTGCGTGGCTCGCCCCCAAATCACGACACCTACCCGATGAGTGCAGCTCCTGAGGCCGGGGCCCGCCGGCAGGAAATGCAATGCCGGGCCGTTTACCCTGCCGCCAATCCGATCTCCAGCAGCGAGAACGCGGCGATCCCCCACAGCACCGGGTGCACCTGCCGCCGGCGGCCGGTGGCCGCCATCACCAGCACGTGGGCGATGAAGCCGAAGGCCAACCCCATGCTGATGCTGTAGGTCAGCGGCATCAGGACCATGGTCAGGAAGGCGGGCACGGCCACCGAGACCTCGGCCCAGCGGATGCGGGCCGCGCCGGTGAACATCAGCACCCCGACCATGATCAGGGCGGGGGCCGTGGCGTAGGCCGGCACCATGCCGATCAGGGGCGTCAGGGGCAGGGCCAGCAGGAACAGCGCCGCGGTCACTACCGAGGCCAGGCCGGTGCGGCCGCCCTGGGCGATGCCGGCGCCCGATTCGATGTAGGTGGTGGTGGTGCTGGTGCCCAGCACGGCGCCGATCACGGTGGCCAGGGCGTCGGCCTCCAGAACGCGGTCCAGACCGGTGATCTCCCCGTCGTCCCGCACGAACCCCGCCTGGTAGCTGCAGGCCATGATCGTGCCCACCGAATCGAACAGGTCCACGAACATGAACGAGAAGATGGCGCTCCACATGCCTCCGGTCAGCGCGCCCGCCAGGTCCATCTTCATGAACACCGCTCCCAGCCCGGGCGGGGTCGTGACCAGCGACGCCGGCGGGGTGACCTTGCCCGTGGCCACCGCCAGCACCGTGGTGAGCAGGATGCCCGCCAGGATGCCGCCGGGGATGCCGCGCACGGCCATGACGATGATCACCAGCAGCCCTGCCAGCCCCATCAGCACCGTGGCGTCCAGGCGGCCCAGGGTCACCAGGGTCGCCTCGCAGCCGGTGACCAGGCCCAGGTTGTGCAGCCCGATGAAGGCTATGAACAGCCCGATGCCCGCGGCGATGGCCAGGCGCAGGTCTTCGGGGATGGCCCGGACCACGTGCCGCCGCGCTCCAAGCACGGTCAGCGCCAGGAAGACCACGCCCGAGACGAACACCACGCCGAGGGCGGTCTGCCAGGTCACGCCCTGGCCGAGGACCAGGCTGTAGGCGAAAAAGGCGTTCAGGCCCATGCCCGGCGCCATGGCGAACGGCACCCGCGCCCACAGGCCCGCCAGCAAGGTGCCGCAGGCGGCCGCCAGGATGGTGGCGGTGATCACCGCACCCTTGTCCATGCCCGCAGTCGCCAGCACCGATGGGTTGACGAAGATGATGTAGGCCATGGTCAGGAAGGTGACCGTTCCTGCGGCGATTTCCCTGCCGGGCGTGCTGCCCCGCGCAGTGATCTGGAAGTAACGGTCCAGCATGCGAGCCTCCCGGGCTCGATACTAACCCGGATTGAGCTGATCCAGCCACCTGTAAAGCGTGATGCGCGAGATGCCCAGGTTGCGCGCCACCTTGGCCTTGTTGCCGCCGGCCCTGGCGATCAGGGCGTTCAGCGAGGTCCAGGTCATGCCCGAGTGGTGGTCGATCAGCCCTTCGTTCTGGGCCGAGGCACGGCTTTCGGACAACTCGATGGTGCCGCCGCCGGCGGTCTCCCTGCGCCGCAACCGGACAGCCCCGCCCATATCGCGGCTGAGCCATATCTGCTGGGCGACCGCCTCCAGCTCGGCGGTGTTGCCGGGCCAGTGGTGGGTGGTCAGGGCTTCGAGGCCGGGCAGATCGAGCAGGTCGCGCACGGTCAGGGTGTGCCCGCTCAGACGGGTCAGGAAATGATCCAGCAGGGGCACGATGTCCTCGGTGCGGTCGCGCAGGGGCGGCACCACGACGTGCATCTGCTTGAGGCGGAAGTACAGGTCCTGCCGGAAGAATCCCTTGTCCGCCTGCAGGGCCAGGTCGGTCTCGGTCGTGGCCAGGATGCGCACGTTGGCCTGATGTTCACGGCCGTCACCGACCGGACGGTAGATGCCCTCCTGGATCAGGCGCAGGATGGCGCCCTGCAACTCGCGGGGCAGATCCTCGATGCCCTGCATCAGCAGGGTGCCGCCCTCGGCCTGGTCGACCAGTCCGGGCAGACCGCGCTTCAGGTGGGAAGCACCGCCCGGTGCGGCGCCGAAGATCTCGCGGGCCAGATCGTCCGGGGCCGCCGAGGCGCAATGGATGGTGACCAGAGGCGCCGATCCCCGCGGGCTCGTTTCGTGGATGCGCCGGGCCAGGAGCTCCTTGCCCGTGCCGTTCTCCCCCTGGAGCAGGACCGGATTCTTGTAGCGCGAAAACCCGTCGCAACGCTGCAGGACCTGGCGGAAGCCGTCCGATACCGCGACCACGCGGGTCGCGGGCAAGCGTCGGCAGGAGAACTTCTCGGGTGACGAAGCGCCCCGGGGAGGCGTCTGGCGCCTGCGTGTGATCTCCTCGATCAGACCGGAGATCTCGTCCCGGAGCTGGGATGTCTCCAGTTCCTGGTGCAGTTGCTGGGCCTGCAGTGCGGTCAGCCAGGCGGTTTCGAGTATCCTGGCCCTACCCGAACCCGGCTGACCGGAATCCATCCGGCGCAGCAGGGCGCCGGCCAGGTGCCGGGCGCTGAGCATGGCTTCGTGGCGGGCCCGCATGCCGCGCAATGATGTGAGGGACTGCTCCAGGTGCTTGGTCGCCAGTTCCCACCGGCCCAGGTTGGCGGCATTGACGCCGAGGCAGCGCCGGATGACGGCGATCTCGTAGATGTCGTCCACGGCGTTGCCGATTTCCAGGGCTTCGTTGAGGATGGCCTGGGCGTCGATGTGGCGCCCTTCCAGGTCCAGGCATTCCCCCTGCCGCCGCTTGAGTTCCATGACCAGGTCGCCGCGCGGCGCCAGACCGCGGGCGATGCCCAGGGCCCTCTGATAATAACGGCGGGCCTCGGCGGGGGTGCCCTCGTCGCGGAAGACGTCACCCAGGAATTCCAGGCCCAGCACCTGCTCGCGCGCCAGGTTGCCGCCGGCGGCCAGGGAGTAGGCTTCCAGCAGGCAGCTGCGGGCGGCCAGGTAGTCGCCCTGCAGGCGCAGGACGTTGCCCAGGGCGATCCGGGCCCGGCAGATCATGTCGGGGTGGCCTTTCACCAGCTCCAGTTCGCGCTCGAGAAGCTCGGTGGCCACCGGATAATCGCCCTGCTTGTAGCAGACGATGGCCAGGTTCTGGTAGGTCTGGGCCGTGCGCAGGGGGCACCCCAGCGTTTCATGGGTGTGCATGCTTTTTTCGAACCAGCGCCGGGATTCCTCCAGGCGGCCGGCCGAAAGGTGGGTCCAGCCCAGGAAGTTGGCGGCCACCGCGGCGCGGGCCGGTTCCTCCAGGACCGTGAAGGCGGCGTGGGCGAATTCCACGTGGCCGACGGCCTCGGCCAGCTGGCCTTGCCAGCGCAGGGCCGCACCCAGGAGCAGACGCAGTTCCGCGTGGCGGGGGTCGGCGTGGCCGGTGATCTCGGTCAGCAACGCCTCGGCACCGTCCTGGACCGCCGTGTACTTCTGCTCCCATAGCAGCAGGTGCAGGTCCATGATCCGCAGGCCTGGATCCTCGGCGTCGATCCAGCCCTTGCTCCGGGATAGATCCAGATGGCGTCGGCACTCGTCGTGCCGCTTCAGGTCGATCAGGCAGCGCGCTTTCAGGAGCACGGCCTGAGGGAGGTCGGCGCCGGAGCGGGGCAAAGGTTCCAGCAATTGCAGGGCGGCTTCGGCCTGGCCGTTTCGGGCGGCGGTCATGGCCTTGGCCACGGGGCTGTTCATCCCCTGCGCCAGGTTCGGTGGGGGTGCCGGGTGCGGGGTCCGGGCTTCGCCCCGGGACAGGTTGCCGTCAGCGCGCATGGCCGCACCTCCTTTCCCTCTGCAGGGAGATGGGCATGCCGTTCCAGCGGGCATGATCCTCCATGGTCCGGGGCATGAAGAACCACGTCGCCTGACCCGGGATCAGGATCGGAAGACCCGGTAAGGAAAGGGTCCATCCATTCTGGATCACGCCGTCGTCGAAGGTCGACATTCCTCCACTCATGCATGAACCCGAACCGGACGAGGCCTGGAGCGATTCGGGGCTGAGGTTGCCGTCGCCGGGGTCGCCTTCGGTGGCGACCTGCATGTCCTTCTTGGCCAGGGCGGCCCCCGGAGCAAGGGTCGTCATGAGCAAGGCGGCGATCAGCAGGAGGATAATGAGGTGTGTTCTGCGGAGGGTGGGGTCTTGGGCTTTCATTTCCGCTCCCGGGAGGAAGAAGCAGTGATGAATTCTATTGATGAATTCTTTAGGGGAAGGAGGGTAACAAGATTCTGACGATACCGTCAAGAGTTTTTTCATTTCACTATTTATGCTGGCAATTTACTGTGAAAACATCAGGTGTCGTACGGTATAAAATTGATAAATAATTAGAAACCTGTAACACCTCCGGTGTCACATTGGCACGGTGGGGGCGGGGTGAAAAATATTCCCGGTGTGCAATAATCCTGTATCAGATTATGCGTTGATCTGCAGATCCGCTCCTGGATGCTGTCCCCCTTTGAGGTCAGGGACAAAAAGCCGCCTCACAATAGTGTAACTGACGGGAGTGATTCCCGGCGCAGGATTCAGGGGGCAATTGAAACAAGGTTTCGGAATCACCGGGGTTCCCGGAGGGTTCGTTCGATCGTCAACGCTCTAACAATTGCTGGGCGATCCCCGCAAAGGGGATTATATTTCTCCCACCAAATCGGTCGCCGAAGATCCCACCGATTCTGTCGGCGGCCGGCCATCGCCAATCAGCAACCCGGGTGGTAGCCGTGAAGTCCTTCTGGAAAAATCCCGTCATCTCCTTCCTGTCTTCCCTCAAGCTCAGTGCGGTCATCATGGGGGTGGTCGCCATCTCTGCGGCCAAGGCCACCTTCATCGAGTCGTCCTACGGCCGGGAGGCCTCCTACGACCTGGTGTACGGCGCCCACTGGTTCGAGGGGCTGTTGATCCTGCTGACGGTGAGCCTGGTCCTGCAGTTCTTCAAGCGCTGGCCCTACAAGCCGCGGCAGTACGGTTTCGCCCTGGTGCACGCCGCCATGGTTGTGATCCTGGTCGGGGCGGGCATGACCCGCTATCTGGGATACGAGGGGACCATGCACATCCGTGAGGGCAAGACGGTCGACTACATCTTTTCCGACCGCGCCCACCTGCAGGCCACCATCGGCGACCAGACCGCGTCGTTTCCGGTGCGTCTGTGGAAGGCGGGCGAGAACCACGTCTGGCACAAGGTCACCATCGGCGGCAAGACGTACGAGCTGGGCGCCACCGAATTCTGGCCCCACTACGCCGAGGCCTGGCAGGATGCCCCGGACGGCATCCCCGTGATCCAGTACGGAGTGAGCGTGGGAAACGACATCCAGTCCCACACCCTGGCCGAGGGCGACAAGACGACCATCTCGGGGGTGCAGGCCCGGTTCCTGGACCATCCCTTCCAGGGGACCATGAGCGATTCCCCCCTGGGTGACCTGCGCCTGCACATCGGCGACGAGACCTGCACCTTTCCTGTCGCCTGGCCCGACGCCGAAAGCCATGCCTGCGGCGGCTACCGGTTCCGGATCACCGAGTTCCAGACGAATTTCAAGGTGGGCGGCGAATCATCCGCCGATGGCCCCCTGGTCAACCCCATGATCCGTGTGAAGATCACCGGCCCGGACGGCAAGACCGGCGAGCGCATCCTGTTCGCCCTGCATCCGGATTTCTCCATGGGCCACAGCGGCGGCCAGGAGGCCTTCGCGGACCTGGATATGCTGTACCAGGTCAACCGGGGCCTCGAGTTCACCCGCGGCGGGGAGACAGGTGTCCAGGGGCGGGCCTCCTTCCCCTTGACCGTCATGGACATGGATTCCCAGGAGCAGACCCCCATCGCCGCGGGCCAGGTCTTCCCGGTGCGCGAGTCGGCCCTGTACGGCAGCGAGGAGTCGGACTTCTCCTTCGCCGTGGTGAGGGTCATGACTTCGGCCGCGCTCAAACCAATCAACGCCGACGACGCCAAGGCGCCGGCCGCCGCCGAGGTCGTGATCCGCGACCAGGCGGGCAACCAGGCCGAGGCCCTGTGCATGCGCGAGGATCCGGGGACCACCGTCGATCTGGGCGGGGTGCCGGTGAAGCTGGCCTACGGGTCGGTGGTCAAGAAGCTGCCCTACAAGGTGACCCTGGATGATTTCGTGCTGCAGACGTACCCCGGCAGCAACAACCCGGCCACCTACGAGAGCTACGTGACCCTCGATGACCCCGGCCAGGGCATCACCGGCAAGAAGGTCCACGTCTACATGAACCACCCCATGGTCCACCGCGGTTCCAAGCACTTCCAGTCGTCCTACGACCAGGACCGGCGCGGCACCATCCTGTCGGTGAACCACGACCCGGGCAAGCTGCCCACCTACATCGGATACGGCCTGATTTCCCTCGGTTTCCTCCTCATCCTGTTCAAGGAACTTTCGAGGGTGCTGAAGGATCTGGTGGCCTCGGACCAGGAGCAGAAAAAGGTGCAGAAAAAAGCGCGGGACAAGGCGGTCAAGGCTTCCCTGGTGGTCCTGTTGGCCCTGGGCGCCATGGGGCTTAACCAACCGGCCCGGGCCCAGGACGGCCATGACCACAGCGGATCCATGCACCCGGTGCAGTCGGGTTTCGTGACCCTTGCCGACCCGGTGCGGGAAGCGGCTTCGCGGCTGATCATCCAGGATTTCCGGGGCCGCATGAAGCCCCTGGACACCCTGGCCCGCGAGACGGTGATGAAGGTCGCCAAGCGTTCGAAGTTCGAGGGACGCGAGCCCGTGGACCAGTACCTGAGCTGGTCCTCAAACCCTGATTTCTGGTGGGACAAGGACATCATCGCCGTCCGTTTCCAGGGTCTGAAGGATCTGCTGGGGGTGGACAAGTCCGTCACCCACGTCTCGGCCGCCAGCCTGTTCGACGCCCAGGGCCGGTACCGCCTGGCCGACCTGGCCGAGCAGGCCCACCGCACCCCCGATCGGGACCGGACCAAGACCCAGCGCAAGCTCATCAGCTTCGACGAACGCTTCCAGATCCTCTACATGACCTTCCAGGGCACACAGCTGCGGCTGTTCCCCATCCCCGGCGATCCCAACCACACCTGGCAGTCCTTCCAGAAGGTTCAGAAGGATCTGGATGCGGACCAGCTTGCGGTGTACACGGGCGCCTTCCAGGCCCTGACCGGCGGCCTGCAGAGCGGCAACAACACCATGATCGCCGACGGCGTGCGGCGCATCGACGCGATCCAGCACCAGTACGGCAGCGAGGTCATCCCCTCGGACGCCAGGATCAAGGCCGAGTTGATCTACAACCGGGCCCACCTCTTCTCCTGGATGATGATCCCCCTGCTGCTGGCCTCGTTCGTGCTGATGGTGGTGTTCTTCTGGCACCTGTTCCGGGGCACCCATCTGCGTTCCAGCTTCCGCAACCCCTTCTACACCCTGGGTATGGTGCTGTACACGGGAGCCTTCGCGGGGATGATCTACGCCTACGTGCTGCGCTGGGTCGCCTCGGGCCGCGCCCCCTTGAGCAACGGTCACGAGTCGCTGCTGTTCATCAGCCTGGCCATCGCCCTGGCGGGGCTGATATGCGAGTTCAGCTTCAGGATGGCCGCTCCGGGCAGCCTGGGTTCGCTGCTTACGGTGGTGATCCTGGGCGTGTCCATGCTCTCGACCTTCGATCCGGCCATCGGGCCGCTGGTGCCGGTGCTGGTCTCCTACTGGCTGAACATCCACGTGACCATCATCACGGCCAGTTACGGGTTCCTGGGCCTGTCGGCCCTGCTGGGGGCCCTGATCCTGATCCTGTTCTTGCTCAAGGGTTCGGCCAACCCCAACATCCATTCCGCGGTGAAGCTCCTGGACAAGGTCAACCGCTTCGTGCTGATCTCGGGCCTGGGGCTGCTGTCGGTCGGCACCCTGCTGGGCGGAGTGTGGGCCAACGAGTCGTGGGGCCGGTACTGGGGCTGGGACCCCAAGGAAACCTGGTCCCTGATCACCATCCTGGTCTACGCCGTGGTGCTGCACTTCCGCTGGATCCCCACCCTGCGCTCGATCTGGCTCAACAGCGCCGCCAGCCTGGCGGCCATCGGCTCGGTGGTCATGACTTACTTCGGCGTGAACTACTTCCTGACCGGGATGCACAGCTACGCCCAGGGGGACGCGGCCTCGGTGCCTGCCTGGGTCTACATCTTCGCGGCGGTGGTCGCGCTGCTGATCGCCGTTTCCGGCCTTGTGAACAGGGCCAAGCAGTGGCGGGTCTGACGCGGCCCGTTTGACGAGCTGGCTCCGGATGTGGGATAATCATGGCGTGCGGGGGCCCCGGGTGGGCTCCTGCGGCGATGTCCCGACCGGAAGGCGCAAGGATGGTCCACCCCACCGGACCAGAACCCCCGCGGCCTTGGGTGCTGTTCGTCTGCGTGGCCTTGGCCGCCATGGTGGTCCGCGCCGTTTACATCCTGCAGATCGCCGATCCGGCTCTGAACCCTTTCTTCGCCCATCCCATCCTGGACGCCGCCGTGCACCGCCGCTGGGCTCTGGGCATCCTGGCCGGCACCTGGCCCCCGCCCGAGCCGTTCTTCCGCGCTCCCTTGTACACGTATTTCCTGGCCGGGCTGTACCGCGCCTTCGGGACGGACAGCGCGGTGGCCGTGCAGCTGGTCCACGGTCTGATCTCGGCCCTGGGGGCGGGGCTGGCCGGCCTGTGCGCCCGCCGGGTGTGGGGCAACCGCGCGGGCTGGTTCGCCGGGATGGGATTGGCGGTGCTGTGGCCGAGCATCTTCTACGCGGGGGAACTGCTGGACGTCACCCTGGGGGTGACCTTGAACCTGCTGCTGTGGTGGCTGCTGCTGGGAGAGATCGGCAACCGGCGCCTGGCCTTGGCGGGCCTCGTGTGGGGCTTGTCCATCATCTGCCGGCCGCTGGTGCTGGCGATCGCCCCGGTGGTGGTCCTGTACCTGCACCGGCGTGGCCTGGGGTGGCGGCGGCGCGGCTGGCTGGCCTTGGCCGCCGGTCTGGCGGTGGCCATCGTGCCGGTGACCGCCCGCAACGTCATCCGGGGTGGTGAGCCGGTGCTGGTGGCCGCCTCGGGCGGGGTCAACTTCTACATCGGCAACAACGAATTCGCCGACGGCCGGGTGGCCTTCCTGCCCGGTGCGCCCATGGACTGGCAGGGCGAGGTTTCCGAGGTCAAGGAGCTCGCCTTCCGGCAGACGGGCCGGCACCTGACGGCCCTGGGCGCGGACCGTTATTTCCTGGGCCGGGGCCTGGGATTTCTACGCGACCACCCCGGCCGGGCCTTGCGGCTGTACGCCCACAAACTGGGTTTGCTGTTCGCCGCGGGCGAGCGCTCCAACAACAAGAACCTGCCCTTCTGGCGCGCGCGTTCCCCGCTGCTGCGCTGGCCGGTCTGGGTGGGTTGGGGGCCGGTGCTAGTGCTGGCCTTCCTGGGATTGCGCCGGCGCGATACGGACCCGGACCGGCGGCTGCTCATGACCGGATCGCTGGTATTCTACGCGGCGGTGCTGTTGCTGTTCTTCATCAACGCCCGCTTCCGCCTGCCCCTACTGGCCTGGTTGGTGGTGCCGGCCGGCGCCGGCGCCGACCGCCTGGTCAGGGCCGTGCGGCTGGACGACTGGAACCCGCGTTTCCGCTGGGGGGTGGTCGTGGCGGCAGTGGCCCTGCTTGCGATCTGGCTGCCCGACGAGATCGGTTTCCGTCAGAACCCGGCGGGTGATTTCGAGAGCTGGCGGATCCTGGGCAGCGGCTTCGAGCAGGTAGGCGATCTGCGGCGCGCGGGGGATTCCTACCAGACCGCCCTGGACATCGCCCACCGTGATCCGCGGCCCGAGTACCGGCCCATCATGCCGGCGGTGTCCATGCGGCTGGGCGGGGTCCTGCTCCGGCGAGGGCAGTGGAACCAGGCCGCGGCCGCCTACGATACGGTTCTGAACCACTGGCCTGACACGTGGCAGGCCTACGGCAACCTGGCCATCTGTTACGAGAAAACAGGCCGCCTGGATGCCGCCCAGGCCGCCTGGCGCAAGGTGCTGGCCCTGCACCCGGATGATGCCACGGCGCGGCAGAGGCTAGGGGCCCTGCGCTGACGCCCTCAAGCCCCTGGGTCGCCGGCTGCGGTGGTGCGCAGTTCCCGCCACGCTTCTTCCACATGCCGGCGCTTGGTTCCGGTCTGCCCGATGGACATGCGCAGGGTGAACCGGCCGTCCAGCACGGTGTGGGTCAGGTAGATGCGCCCGGCGGCGTTGACCCGGTCCATCAGGGCCTTGTTCAGGCGATTCAGCTCTTCATCCCCACCGTCGAACCCCGCCGGATGATGCCGGAAGCAGACCGTGTTCAGCGGCACCGGGGCCAGCAGTTCCCAGTCCGGATCGGCCTCCACCCAGCCCTTGAATTCGGCGGCCAGGGCGATGTGTGCCGCCAGCATGGCGCGCAGGCGGTCGGCGCCGAAGCTACGCATGACGAACCACAGCTTGAGGGCGCGGAAACGGCGGCCGAGCTGGATGCCCCAGTCACGGTAATTCGTGACCTGGTCGTCGCGGTCGGTTTGCAGGTAGGCCGGGTCGATGGCCATGACCCGTTCGAGGTGGCCGGGGTCGCGGACGTAGAATGCCGAGCAGTCGAAATTGACGAACAGCCACTTGTGGGGGTTGAAGACCAGCGAGTCGGCGTGCTCGATGCCGTCGAGGATCCAGCGTTTTTTCGGCAGGATGGCCGCCGAACCGGCCAGCGCCGCGTCCACGTGGAGCCACAGGTCTTCCCGGCGGGCGATGGGCCCGATCTTTGCCAGCGGATCGATGGCCGTCGTGCTGGTCGTGCCCACGGTGGCCACGATGCAACAGGGTATGCAGCCGGCCTTCCTGTCGGCCTCGATGCGGGCCTGCAGATCGGCTGGATCCATGGTCCGGTCGGAGTCCACCGCCACCGTGACGATGTTCCTATCGCCGAACCCGGCGATCCGCGCACCCTTGATCACCGAGGAATGGGCCTCGGTGGAGCAGTAGATGCGCAGGGGACGGTCCGGATCGACGGCCTCGGGGCCGCGCGCGTTGAAAGCGTATCCGGTGGCTTTTTCCCGGGCGCAGAGCAGGGCGCACAGGGTGGCCGTGGAGGCGGTGTCCTGGATCACACCGTGGAATCCCGCCGGCAGACCGATGAGGCCGGCCAGCCAGACCATCATCTTCTGCTCGAGCTCGGTGGCCGCGGGGCTGGTCTGCCACAGCATGGCGTTGACCCCCAGGCCGGCCGACAGCAATTCGCCGAGGATGGACGGGCCGCTGTTGTTGGCCGGGAAGTAGGCGAAGAAACGGGGGTGGTTCCAGTGGGTTACCCCGGGCAGGATGTCCCGTTCGAAATCATCCAGGATGCCGGCCATGTCCTGCCCCTTGTCGGGCGCCGCGGCGGGGATCCGGGCGCCGATCTCACCCGGTTGCACCTGCGGCAGAACGCGATGGCGTTCGGCATGGTCCAGGTAGTCCGCTACCCAGTCGATGAGCCTGTATCCGGCCTGACGGAATTCCTTGCTGTCCATGACGGGTCCCTTTCGTGACAAAAAAATCCGGGTCAGTAAAGCCTGACCCGGATCCAGGACGCTGTCAACGCCCGGTCAACCCTTGTCCGGTAAATCCTTGGCGGGGGATTTGTCCAACCTCATGACCGTGGGACGGTCGGGATCCGCCGGGACGGTTTCAAGGCCGCCTTCCAGGGGCAGGGGGTTGGCCGGCTTGTTCAGCAGGAAGACGTTGCCGTTGCTGCCGACCGGCTGGGGAATGTCCGCGGCGCCAGGTTCGGGGTCCGCGGCGGCCGGTTCAGGGGCTGCGGCGGCTGGTTCAGGGGCTGCGACAACCGGTTCGGGGGTCGCGGCGGCCTCGGTGGTTTCCGGGGCGTCTGCGGCGGCCGGGGTTTCCACCGCCGGGGTTTCCATCACTGGAGTTTCCACCGTCGGGGCAGGTGCTTCGGGAGCCGGCCCGGTTTCGACCTCGACCGGAGGTTCGTCAGCCGCCGGCTCGCCGGCAACCGGGGCCTCCGCCTCGGGTTCGGGAATGTCCAGCCCCAGCTCCTGGATCACGTCCTGGGTCTCCTGGGCCACTTCCTCCAGGCTGGGAGCGGGGGGTTCGGGGTCGTCGTCGAGGGAGAAGGCCGGCTTGGCGGCAAAGTCGTCCGCCGGTGCGCCTGCGTCCGCGGGGGCTGCCTGCGGGGCGGGTTCCTGGACGAAGGGGTCGGGGATATCGGCGGGCGGCTCGGGCACCGGCGGCAAGGGCTGCTCCATGACGTCGGCCTCGGGCACAGCCGGATCGGGGGTCGTCGGTGCAGGGTCGTCGGTTCCTGCCGGGGTCAGGGGCGCTGCGGCGGGCACGGCGTGGGGCGCCGGCGTGAGCATCAGCTCGCCCAGGTGTTCGCTGACCTTGTTGATGGCCCCCACGTTCTGGATGATCTGGCCGATGGCCTCCTCGAACTTGCGGGCCGTGGCGAGGATCTCTGACACGGTGTTTTCGATCTCCAGGGTGGATTGCGAGGTTTGGCGGGCCAGCCCCTTGACCTCCGCAGCCACCACGGAGGTGAACGCTTCGCCGGGCTGCCCGGTGTTCAGGGCCTCGGCGTCGATCTGTTCGGCGACCTGGCGGGTCTTGATGGCCAATTCGGAAACCCGGTCCACGATGCGGCCCATCTCCATGGCCGAGGTGACCAGGTCCTCGGCCGCCCGGGCGGTGAAGCTGGCCGCGTTGTTGGCGCCCTTGACGATCTTGTAGCCCTCGGTGGTGTCCTCGACCATTCCGTTCAGGCTATCGAGCATGCCCTGCAGGGCGTTGCCCACCGAGTCGATGGCCAGTCGCATCTTCTCGGTGCGGCCGGCGATGGTGTCCATATCCACGGTCATGCCGTCGACCACTGCGTTGACCGTTTCAAGATCCACAGCCGGGGGAAGGGCCGGCTTGTCCGATGCCGGCCGCATGTGGGGTGGCCGTTCAATCCGACTCCCTGCCGGGGTCAGGGGCCGGTCGGGGGGCAAAGCCCCCTCATCCGGAGGCGTGAGCGCATCGGCCAGGTGGACCGCCTGTTCGCGGGGGGCTGCCTGGGGGGCCGTTTGCGGCCTGTCCAGCTTGTCGACCCTGATCCTCAGCCAGACCAGGACCCCCAGCATCACCACGAAGAGCCCCGTGCCCCAGGCGGCCAGCCGGGCGATGGCCTGCCGGGCGAGGGTGCCGGCGCGCAGGGAATTGGCGATGGATCCCATCTGCTCCATCAGGACGACGGTGTTGTCATCCAGACCGTGCACGGCGTCCTGGCCGGCGGCGCTGTAGATGGAGTATTCGCCGGCGGCCAGGTTGGCCAAGGGGGTCCCGACGGTGCGCCAGTTCTGCAAGGCCTCCTGGAGGGACTGGCGGGCTTTGCCGCCGCGGATCCTGGAGATGGATTTGTTCTGACCGTCGGCACCGGTCAACTGCCCGCCCTTGTCCAGCACCGCGAGGTTGCGGTCGAACT
>JANTFX010000017.1 GCA_024763215.1 Candidatus Krumholzibacteriia bacterium
TTCTGCTCCAGGGTCAGGAACAGGCCGTTGCCCTGCAGGAACTTCAAGGCGTTCCACTGGGCGGGATTGTGGCTGGCGGTGATGATCACGCCCCCGACGGCGTTGCTCTGCTGGACGGCGATCTCCGTGGTCGGCGTGGTGGCGATGCCGATATCCCACACATCGTGCCCGGTCGAGGCCAGGGCCGCGGCCACGGCGTCGAACACCATGGGGCCGCTCAGGCGGGGATCCCTGCCCACGACCACCGGGCCGGCCGGCAGCCAGGCCCCGAAGGCGGCGGCCCAGCGGCTCACGGTGACGGCGTCCAGACCGTCGCCTATGATCCCCCTGATCCCGGAAATGCTGATGCGCAACGGCAATGCGATTACCTCCAGTTGTCAAACGGCCCGGCATCCTCATGGAATATGATAGCCTAATCCGCCGCCCGCGGCCCCGCCAAGCATAAAAAAATCCCCCGCGGCGGCGGTGGATTCCCGTTGATGGAAAGGAAGTGGAGCTGGTGTGCGGACTCGAACCGCAGACCTGCTCATTACGAGTGAGCTGCTCTACCAGCTGAGCTACACCAGCTCCCGTACTTCGCGGCCGACGAAGGTGGTGCCTGGGGGCGGAGTCGAACCACCGACACCATGATTTTCAGTCATGTGCTCTACCAACTGAGCTACCCAGGCACCGAAGCATATCGCCTGCAACGGAACGCAGAATAAAACATCCCGGGGAACCGGTTGTCAAGCCGAGACGGCTGTTTTTCGGGAATGGGCCCGCCGCTCAGGCGGACTGCCGGCTGCAGAGGTCGTTGATGACCGCCATGATCTCGTCCATGGCGAATGGTTTGTACATGCAGGCGTCGGCGCGGGACCAGGTCTCGATGAACTTCTCCCGGTCGCGGGATTCCACCTTCCGTGCCGTCAGCAGCATGATGGGAAACCTCTTCGCCATGGGGTCGTTGTCCATCCACTCCTTGAGCATCCGGCTCACCTCGTAGCCGTTGCACCCGGGCAGCATCACATCCAGGATCATGAAGTCCGGCGCGATGCGCTTGGCCTTGTCCAGACCTTCCAGGCCGTCGGCGGCGGTCGCGACCTGGAACCCCCTTTTGCTCAGGCTGTAGCTGAGGGTCTCCAGGATGTCCGGTTCATCGTCCACGACCAGGACTTGCAGATTGTGATCCATGTGTCCGCCTCCACTGTCCGGCCTCGGGGCCGGGATGCTCCCGCGATTTTTCTCACCTTCGGCCGAACCGGCTGCGACTTGAGGCCGGATCCGCCGGACCGGTTGTGCTCACACCAGCCGGGCCACTTCCGGAGCGGCCAGCATGCGCCGGGTTCCCAGCCTGCGCCAGTTTGCCGCCGGCGCGGGCGCTCCTGCCCGGAACAGGAACCGGGGCCAGGCGCGCAACCATGCCTCCCGCTCGCTCACCCCGGCGGCCCACAGGCCGGAAACGATCCGGGCGCCGAGCCCCACTCCCTTGTCCTCCATCTGGGCCAGGAATCGGCCCATGGTCTGCTCGTCGGGCGCCTGGTCCTGCCTCCGCAAATCCAGCGCCAGCACCTCGACCGGGCGGGGACCCTGGTTCCAGGCGGCAAACCGGGCCTGGAAATCAGCCACCGACAGCAGCAGCCGGCGGGTCTTCTCGTTGCGGGGCAGGCGTACCCAGATGGTCGTGCCCCGGCCCTGCCGGCTGGCCAGACTCAACCGGCCACCCATGGCTCCGACCACATCCCGGGTGATATGCAGGCCGAGGCCCGAGCCGGGGATATCCAGGCGCTCCTCGTCGTGCACGCGGGAGAAGACCTCGAAGAGCCTGGCCTGGCGCTCGGGAGGGATGCCGCGTCCGCTGTCTTCTATCACCAGGGTGAAAAGGTCCAGCGGCAGCTCATGGGCCCTGGCCAGTTCCCCGGCCAACCCCACCGGCGCGGGCGGGTGCTGGTCCAGCCAGATGCGCACCAGACCCGGGGGGCTGGTGAACTTCAGGGCGTTGCTCAGCAGGTTGTCCACCACCTGCATGATGCGGTCGGCGTCCACCTCGGCGGCGAAGCTCTCCGGCAGGCCCGTGCTGTCGAAATCCAGGCCGGATTTTCCGGCCGCGACCGCGTGCAACCGCACGCCGTCCCCGAGCACCCGCCCCAGATCCACGACAGCGGCGGTCGGAGCGCACCGCGCGCTGTGATCCTTGGCCCGTTCCCGGTCCAGCAGATCGGTGGTCATGCGGTCCAGACGGTCCAGATTCCGCAAGGCCAGGGTCAGGAAATGCTCCTGGTCGGCGGTCAACGGCCCGGCCTCACCGGCTGTCACCAGCTGCAGGCTGCTCTTGATGGCCGTCAAGGGGGAACGCAGCTCGTGGGCCAGATTCCGCACCGACTCCCCGCTGATGACCGTGGCCGGGGCCTGCCGGGGCAGCCCGGACGGACCCTGGGCGTCCGCTTCCAGCACCGCCGGCGGAGGTGATTCAGGCGATGCCCCCCGGGGATCCCGGCCCCCCGTTTTCCCGCCTTGCCTTTGCAGGTATTTCCGAAATCCCGACGGCATTATTTTCCCCTGCCTTCATGCACACGAAAATCGCGCATACGCAACACGTTGCCCTGCAATGACTTGACGGCACCACAGGAATCGTATGTCTCGGACGAGGGAAAAACTGCAAGTGATATGCCACGCTCAGGGACGGGCGTGGATCCTGGCCGCCAGGTGCTTGCCGGTCAACGAGCCTGCGGCGGACGCGACCTCGGATACCGTACCCTGGGCCACGATCCGCCCGCCGGCATCGCCGCCGCCGGGGCCCAGGTCGATGACCCAGTCCGCCTGGGCGATCAGGTCCAGGTTGTGCTCGATGACGACCACCGAGTGCCCCTGGGCCACCAGTTCGTGCAACACCGCCACCAGGGCGCGGACATCCTCGGCGTGCAGGCCGGTGGTGGGCTCGTCCAGCAGGTACAGGTTGTCGCGGCCGGTGGGCATGGCCAGCTCGCGCGCGATCTTCAGCCGCTGGCTTTCGCCCCCCGAAAGGGTCGGAGCCGGCTGCCCCAGGTGCAGATAACCCAGGCCCACCTTCTTGAGCAGCCAGAGCTTCTGGCTCACCGCGCCGACGTCCCCGAAAAAGGCCAGGGCCTCCTCCACCGTCAGGTCCAGGACCTGGGCGATGTTCAGGCCCTTGTACTTGATCTCCAGGGTGGCCTGGCTGAAACGGCTGCCGTGGCAGTCCTCGCAGGGCACCTCGATATCGGCCATGAACTGCATCTGCACGCGGTGGAAGCCCAGTCCCTGGCAGGTCGAGCAGCGTCCGCCGGCGGTGTTGAAGCTGAAACGGCCGGGCGCGTAACCCCGCGCCACGGCTTCCGGCGTGTGGGCGAAAAGATCCCGCACTGGCCCGAGGACCTGCAGGTAGGAAGCGGGGTTGGAACGGCTGGTCTTGCCGATGGGCGACTGGTCCACGCGCACGACCTTGGCCACGCCGTGGACGCCCTGGATGGCCGTGAACGGCGCCTGGCGCCCGCTGCCGCCGACGACCCTGGCCGTCAATCCATCGTATATGCAACCGTTGAGCAGGCTGCTCTTGCCGGACCCGGAGATCCCCGTCACCGCGACCAGGCGGTGAAGCGGGATCCTGACGTCGATGTTGCGCAGGTTATGCAGACGGGCCCCCTTGATCACGAGCTCCCCCTTCCGCCTGCCCGGCGGGGAGCGCCGGGGCAGGGGCGGCACCTCGTTGCGCATATGCCGCGCCGTGAGGGTCTTGCCCTCGGCCAGCAGCTCATCCACCGTGCCGGTAAAAACCAGCCGGCCACCGTTGCTGCCGGCGCCAGGGCCCAGTTCCACGAAGTAGTCGGCCGCCGCCAGGACCTGCAGATCGTGCTCCACCACCACCACCGTGTTGCCTCCGGCGACCAGATCCTTGAGCGTGGCCACCAGGCGGTCCACGTCCTCGGCGTGCAGGCCGCAGGTGGGCTCGTCCAGGACATAGAGGGTATCGACCAGGCGCGACCCCAGGGCGTTGGCCAGGTGGATCCGCTGGGCCTCCCCCCCGGAGAGGGTGCGCGTGAGGCGGTCGAGGGTCAGGTAGCCCAGCCCCACCCTGTCCAGGAAATTCAGGCGGTGCACGATTTCGTCCCGGATCTCGCCGGCGACGGCCAGCGCCGCCTTGCTCAACCTCAACGACTTCATCCTGCCCAGGGCATCGGTCACGGACATCGCGCCCACATGGCCCAGGTCCAGGCCCTGGACGCGCACGGCCAGGGCCTCCGGCCGCAGACGGGATCCCCCGCAGGCCCGGCACAGGGTATCGCCCATGTACCGGCGCGTGAAGAACCGATGGTGCCCCTTCTTCATCTCCTTCCGCATCTTCACCAGGTAGGGGATGATCCCCGTGTAGCCCTTGTCGCCCCCTTCGAGCACCAGCAGCTGCTGCTTGCGCGGCAGCTTGCCGAAGGGCACATCCACGGGGATCTTGTGCCGCCCGCAGAAGCGGAGCAGGGCCGTGAACTGGCGGTGGAAGCTCTCGCTGCTCCAGGGCTTGACCGCCCCGTCCCTTATGCTCAGATCCGGGTCGGGGATGATCTTGTTCTCGTCGAACTCCAGGCGGTTGCCGAAGCCCTTGCAGGCCGGGCACGCGCCCTCGGGGGAATTGAAGGAGAACAGGCGGGGCGTCGGTTCGGGGAAAACCCGTCCGCAGGAGGCGCAGGACAGGTCGCCGGAGAACTCCTGCGCAAAGGAGCCGTCCAGGGAGCGCAGCACGATGCGGCCGCCCCCCTGGGCCAGCGCCAGCTCCACCGCCTCGATGAAACGGGAACGGATGCGCCCGGACAGTTTCAGGCGGTCCACCACCACCAGGCAGCCCGGCCCGTCTTCCGGCCCAGGCAGCTCGGCCCCCTCATCGAGCCGCATCACCTCGCCGCCCAGGACCACGCGCTGGAAGCCCTGGGCCAGCAGCGGCTCCCACCAGGCCGCCGCAGGACCGTCCGGCCCGAACGCCAGGGGGTAGCAAACCAGCAACAGGACCCCTTCGCCGGGGTCCTTGCGGATCTTGCGCCAGATGCCGGCCGGGGTTTCCCGGACCACGGGCGCCTTGCAGTTGGGGCAGACGATCTTCCCCGTCCGCGCCCACAGCACCCGCAGGTAATCGTTGATTTCGGTAACCGTGCCCACGGTGCTACGTCCGCTGGTCACGGCGTTGCGCTGCTGGATGGCGATGGCGGGGCTGATGCCCTCGATCCAGTCCACGTCCGGCTTGGGCAACCGTTCGAGGAACTGCCGCGCGTACGTGGACAGGGACTCGACGTAGCTGCGCTGGCCCTCGGCGTACAGGGTGTCGAAGACCAGGGAGGATTTGCCGGACCCGGACAGACCGGAAACGGCCGTCATCACCCGACAGGGAAACGACACGTCGATGTTGTCGAGGTTATGCTGGCGGGCGCCCTTGATGCGGATCCAGTCGGGCAACGTCGTATTCCGTTTCACGGGTTCAGGTGGAAGCGCAAGGCCCCCGATACCCTGCCGGGGGTGACTGACAAGCTTAACAAAGGTTTCGCCGCCCGCCAAAGTGTTTTACCTTGGATCGCTGCGGACCTCCACCTGGAAAGGATACCCATGCCCGGCGAATTCGAACTGCTTCTCGATACGATCCACACCCTGCGCTCCCCGGGCGGCTGCCCCTGGGACCGCAAGCAAACCCTTCTGGACGCGGCACGCTACCTGATGGACGAGGCCGCGGAACTGGTCGAGTCCGCCCTGGCCGAAGATCCCGCCGGGGTACGCGAGGAACTGGGGGACCTGCTGTTCATGACCTGTTTCTGCTGCGAGATCCTGGGCGAAACCGAGCCCGTGGACATGCACCGGATCGCCGCCGAGGGCCGCGCCAAGCTCATCCGCCGCCACCCCCACGTGTTCGGCGATACCACCGCCGCCGACACCACCGAGAGCCAGCGGCAATGGGACGCCATCAAGGCCCAGGAGAAGCGGGACCGCGGCGAGGATCCCGACTCCGACTCCGTCCTCAAGGAGCTACCGCCGGCCACCGCCCCCTTGCACCAGGCCTACCGTTACCAGAAGGACGCCGCTGGCGTCGGCTTCGACTGGCCCGACATCACAGGGGTCCGGGCCAAGCTGGACGAGGAGCTGCAGGAGATGGACGAAGCCGTGGCGGCACAGGATCCTGCCGCCATCGAACACGAGATCGGGGATGTCCTGTTCGCCGTGGTGAACCTGGCCCGCAAGCTGAAGATCCAGCCGGACATGGCCATGCGCAGGGTCAACAAGCGATTCCGGGACCGTTTCCACCTGATCGAGGCGGAGTTCCGGAACCAGGGCCGCCCTCTGCAGGACGCCACCCTGGACGAGTTGGAAGCGTCCTGGCAACGGGCCAAGCGCACCCTTTCCGCCGACCCGGACTGATCCTGGCGCCTAGTGCCTCAGTCGGGGCAACCGTCCCCGTCGTCGACGCCGTTGTAATTCTCCGGTTCGTTGGGGCAGGCATCCTCCGTGTCCGGGATGCCGTCCAGATCATTATCCGGATCCGGGCAACCGTCCCCATCCTCGAACCCATCCAGATCCTCTGCCTGTTCCGGGCAGAGGTCCTCGCTGTCCTCCACACCATCCCCATCCGTGTCCAGGAACTGGTCGGGGCAGCCGTCCTGGTCGTAGTATCCGTTGACGTTCTCCGGCTCGTCGGGGCAAAGATCATCCCGATCCGGAATCCCGTCCCCGTCGTTGTCGTAGTCGGGGACCCCGTCCTCATCCTGGAAACCGTCCAGATCCTCCGGCTCCAGGGGGGCCTTGTCCAGCGCATCGGGGATCCCGTCGCCGTCGTTGTCGTAGTCCGGGCAACCGTCCTGATCCTGGAATCCGTCCCTGTCCTCGGCCACGCCCGGGCAGCGGTCCTTGCGGTCGGGGATCCCGTCGCCGTCCCGATCCCTGCCGCCGATGGAGAACTGGCGGCTGACGGCCACGGTCATGGACCATTCGGGGAAGGCGGGGAACCATTCGGTCGCCATGTCGTCCTGGGCCAGGCTCACCAGGTACCCGCCGTGCAGGGCCCACCCCTCCTCCAGACCCCACCGCAGTCCGGCGCAGATCGTGGAGAGCTGCTCCTTGTCCGAGACCTCGGGGTTGTCGATGAAGCGGTCACGGGCAAATTCCACCCACAGGCTGGTGGCCGCGTTGCGGAACTCCAGAGCCACCCCCCAGTGGGTCTGGTCGTTGCCCACGTGCCCTCCCGATTCCGAAGCAGGTGGGTAGCGCGGCGGCCAGGGTTGCAGACCGTTCCGCCCGGTGCCGTATCCGGTATCCTCGGCCTGGTTCCAGGTGTGGCCGTAGTTCACGTGGACGCGCATCTCGGGCAGCGTGCTCGCGGTCCAGGTACGGAGGGTCAGACCGGCGCTGGCCCGCGGCGAGAAGATGCCCTCGCCCAGGCCCTGGTCCTTGTCGCCCAGCGGCAGGTTGCCGCCGAAGCCCACCGCCCCGTACAGCCAGCTTCCGGCCAGGGGGCGGGCGCTGACCGCCCGCCAGATGCCGTCCCCCAGCCCCGAGCCGGTGGCATCCAGCCAGGACCGGCCTCCGGACCAGGTATGGTAAGGGACCTCGGCGCTGACCGACAGCCAGGGGAACAGGTCCCATTCGGTTTGCACCAGCAGGTCCTTGCCGGAGATCCGTTCCAGCTGGCTCCCGATGTGGTAGGTGGTCGTCAGGGTCCTGGCGCCCAGGCCGAAGGTGATCAGGCCGTCGGGCTGGGGCACGGACGAGAAGGTTTGCCCCAGCATGAGGGCGTCCCGGGGGCGGTCGTCGGCGGCCCCGTCGGGAATGGCCCGGGCCGCGTCGGATCCGGCCCAGGCCAGAGTCAGGATCAACAGGAGTACGGTAGGAATCCTGGTCAAGATTCGGCCTCATCCCGGGCCTCGGTTTCACCCTCATCGGCTTCTTGCGTGGCTTCTGCCGTGGCTTCTGCCGTGGATGATTCCTGCTCATCGGACGCCGCGGCCTCTTTCTTCTTCTCATCCAGATAGTTCAACTGCAGATCCATCACCGCCGTATCGAGCAGGCGCAGGATATCCGCGGGCGTGTCCGTCCGGCACTTGACCTTCAGCATCTCGAGGATGTCGATGAAGATGCGCGCCTGGTCCAGGTCACGTTCCATCTTGGCCGTGGCGGGGTTCTGGATCTTGCCCAGGCTCACCATGGCCAGGGTCTGGTACTGGGTGATCAACGCCACCAGTGTGCGGTCGTGCTTACCGAATTCCGTACTGCTCATGACGCCTCCTTCGTTGGACCGACAAGGTCGAACTCGTCGCTGATCGATCCCACCACGGTTTCGATCAGGTCTTCCAGGGTGATCATGCCTTGGATCCGGCCGGCCGCATCGGCCACCATGGCCAGCTGTTCCCCCTGGTTGCGCAACTCCTCGAAAAGTTGGTACGGGGACATCCTGGCGTCCACCAGCAAAATATCCCGCCACAACCGCCGCGGCACGGGCAGGGCATGCACCTGACGGGGCAAAAACAGCAGATCCCTGACCAGGACATACCCCAGGGGGCCGGTCCGGCCCGGACCAAGCACAGGCAGCCGGCTGAACCCCGAGTCCGCGGCCAGTTCCAGGCAGGTCGCCACCGTGGTCTGCGGCGTGACGGTCACCATCCGGTCCAGGGGCCTGATGATGCCGGCCAGATCACCGCCGGCCAGTTTCAGGAACCGATCGACCAGCCGGGCGAATCGTTCCTCGTGCCCGCCGGGAACGGAATAGCTCAGCAGCAGCGCCGACAGGCTGCGACGGTCGAAGCCCGCGGCTTCCCGGTCGGCTCCCAGCAGCTTGCGCCACAGCAACGAGTACAGGCCCAGCAGCTTGCGCACCGGCCAGAGCAGGAATTTCGCCACCGCCAGGGGCAGGGCCGACGCCAGCATCAACCGTTCGGGGTATTCCCGATACATCACCTTGGGCAGGATCTCCGAAAACAGGATGACCAGGACCGACACCAGGACCACGGCAAACCACTCACGCTCCGGACCCAGCCGTGCGGTCACGGCCATGGTCACCAGGGCGCTGAACACGACGTTGAACAGATTGGTTCCGATCAGACAGGACAAGATGGTGTCCTCGATCCCCGTGAGCATCTTTTCCAGCAGGCCCGCCCGGGCGGTCCGGCCCGAACGGTGCAGCCTGCGGACCCGGGCCCTGCTGAGGCTCATCACCCCGGTCTCGGCGCCCGAGAAGAACCCCGCCACGACGAGGCATGCGATCCCGGCCACAACGACCTCGGCCAGCGGCATGGGAGCGGCGCCGGTGTGCGGTGCGGCTGTCATGGCGTGCCCTCCCCGGCGCCGGCCTCGGGGGCACCCGACTTTGTGACCTCCACCGAACCGACCCTGTGCCCTGACATCTCCAGCACCCGGAACCGGGCCCCCGCGCCGAGAACCTCGTCCCCGGGCCGTGGGATGCGGCCCAGCCGGGCCATGATGAAACCGGCCACCGTCACGTAATCCCGGCTGGCCGGCAGCTCGATGCCGCAGGCCTCGGCGAAATCCCGCGTGTCGATCCTGCCCGGGATGATCCACCGCCCGGGACCCACGGCCACGACCTCCTGTTCGAGGCCCGAGGAATCGGCCACCGGGCCCAGCAGGGCGTGCAGGCAGTCGGCCATGGTCACGATGCCCGTGAAATCGCCGTGCTCGTCCACCACGGCTGCCAGGTGGGTGCCGCCGCTGCGCATCTCCCCCAGCAACGCGGCGACGTCCTTGCTCTCGGGCACGAACAGCATCGGCCGCAAGGGGCCGTCCACCGGGTGCTCGGGGTCGGGCCGCCCGCCCAGCAGGTCCTTCAGGTGGAACAGGCCCTCCAGGCGTTCACCCGCAACGTCCAGCACCGGATAGCGGTTGAAACCGGCACGGCGGGCCGTCCCGAGCACCTGTTTGAGGGACATCCCGCGGCGCAAGGCGACCACGTCGGTGCGCGGGGTCATGACGTGGGCGACCTCGAGCTCGCCCAGTTCCAGCAGGCGGACCAGGGAGCGGCCCTCGATCTCGGACAGGGCCCCGTCGGCCACGGCCAGTTCACAGGCGGTCTGCAGTTCACCGGCGCTCAGGGGCTTGGATCCGGTGGGCTCCCAGGGGATGATCCTCATCAGGACCTTCACGAGTCCGCCCACGACCACCAGAACAGGACGCATGACCGCCAGCCAGACACCCATCGGCCCCTGGGCCAGACGGCTGATCTGCAGCCGCCTGTTGATGGCCACCATCTTGGGTGTGATCTCGCCGAACAGCAGCAGACCCAGGGTGATGACCGGTACGGCCACGGCGACCCCCCTGGCCCCGACATGAGCCAGGATCAGGGCCGTCGCCGTGACGCTGGCCGCGGAATTGACCAGCAGATTGCCGATCAGAAGGGCCGACAGCAGGTCATGGGGTCTGGCCAACAGCTTGACGACATGGCCGCCCGCCCGGCCGCCTTCAGCCTCCAGTTTTGCCAGTTCGTTCCGTTGCAGGGAAAAGAAGGCCGTCTCGGCGCCCGAGAAGGCGGCCGACAGCAGCAACAGGATCGCCAACAGCACATAATCCAAAACTCGCGGGGCCTCCTTTCCCAGAGCACCTCGGGGGCCGGACAGACAGGGTGGATCCGGAACCAGCATGCAAGCACCGGCGCGGGGCGGCAACCAGAACTTGCCAGGATCAGCATCGGTCATCATTATCGCATCATCACCCGTCGGCCCGCACCCGTTAACTTCGGAAGGCGTCATGACCGAGACCCTGGTCCTGCGATTCGGCTCCCTGGGAGACCTCTGCCTGCTGGGCTGGGCCATCGCCGAACGCCGGGATCGCCATACCGGAGCCGACGAGAGGGTCACCCTGGTGACCAAGCCCCGGTTCGCCGGCCTGATGGCCCGCATGCGCGGCGTGGACGAGGTCATCACCCCAACTGATACCGGGGCCGCGGACATCGCGAGGCTGGCCCGCACCCTGCGCGCCCGGCGCTTCGACGAGGTGCTCGACGCCCACAACATCCTGCGCGGCCACCTGCTGCTGGCCCTGATGGGCCGCCGGCCCCGGCGCCGCCTGGGCAAGGACACGGCCGCGCGCCTGTGGTTCCTGCGCACCGGCCGCAACACCGGCAACCTGCAGCGGACCATGGCCGACCGGTTCCGCGACCTCATGCTGGGGCCGGACCGGAACCTACATCCTGCACCCCAGGCCATGTTGCCGCCTCTGCCGGTGCCGGCCCCCGAGGCCACCCTGGACCATGATGTCCTGGGCCTGGCCCCGGGCGCCCAGTGGGACACCAAGCGCTGGCCCGACGGGAATTTCGCGGCCCTGGCCCGCGCGTTCCTGGCCCGCAACGAAGCATCGGTCCGCATCTTCCTGGGGCCCCGCGAGGAAAGCTGGTTCGATGCCTCCACCCTGGCTGAACTGGCGGGCGAGCCGAGGGTCACCCTGGTCCGTGGCCGCAGCCTGGAAGAGGTGGCCGCCGAGCTGGCAGGCTGCCGCCTGCTGGTCTGCAACGACAGCGGGTTGCTCCATCTGGCCGAAGCCGTGGGCACGCCCGTCCTGGCGTTCTTCGGCCCCACGGTGCGGCAGTTCGGCTACTTCCCCCGCCTGCCGGCCAGCGGGGTCATGGAACGTGATCTGCGGTGCCGCCCCTGCTCCCGCAACGGCAAGCCGCCCTGCCATCGCCACGACCTGGCCTGCCTGGCCGAAATCTCGCCAGAGGCCGCCACCGACCGCCTGCAGACCATGTGGGCCGCTCTGCAACCGAGGAACCTTCATGACCAGCCATGACGCCCCCTCTTGCCGTCCCGCCGGCCCCTGGTTGAGGCTCTACCGGACGGTGAGCCCCGCCCTGTGCGGCATGGCCCCGCTTGCGGCGCGGTTTTCCGACAAGCTCGCCGCGGGCATCCAGGGCCGCAGGGGCCTCATGGGGCGCCTCCGGGATGCGGGGCCGCGGCTCCAGGGATGCGTGTGGTTCCATGTCACCAGCGTCGGCGAATACGAACAGGCCCGGCCGGTGATCGCGGCCGTACGCTCGGAATTCCCCGGCCTGCCCGTGGCCGTCACCCATTTCTCCCCCTCGGGCATGGACTACGCCGCCGGCCGGCCCTGCGCCGACCTGCACGAATACCTTCCCCTGGACCACCCTCGCCTGATGGCAGATGTGGTCCGGGCCTGGAATCCGCGCCTGCTGGTCTTCATCAAATTCGACTGCTGGCCCAACCAGGTCCTGGCCGCCGATGGCCACGGCGTGCCCGTGGTCCTGCTGGCCGGATCCCTGCAGCCGGGCAGCGCGAGGCTCAAACCGGTGGCCCGCTCCCTGTACCGTGACGTTTTCAACCGCTTCGCCCACCTGGGGGTCTGCACCGAGGAGGACCGGTTGCGTTTTACCGGCACGATGGGCGTTTCCTGCCCGGTGACCGTCACCGGCGACACCCGCGCCGAGCAGGTCATCCTGCGCTACGAAGCCGCCGCCGACGGCGAGGTGGCCGCCGGCTTGCGGGCCCTGGGCGGGCGCATCCTCGTCCTGGGCAGTACCTGGCCGGCGGACGAGAAGCTGTGGCTGCCCATCCTGGCCGACCTGCTGGACGCTCATCCGGACCTGCGCGTGGTGCTGACGCCCCACGAACCGACGCCTGAACGCCTGGCAGCCCTGGAAAGGGACCTGGACGAGCGCCGGATCGGCCACCTGCGCCTGAGCGCCCTGGCAGCCGCGGGCCCGACAGCCGCCATCCGGGTGATCCTGACCGATTCGATCGGGGTGCTCGCGGAGATCTACCGCGCCGGGCACCTGGCCTACGTCGGCGGCAGCTTCACCACCGGGGTGCACAACACCATGGAGCCCGCGGTCGCGGGCCTGCCGGTGATGTTCGGCCCGGTCATCGGGAACGCCGAGGAGGCCGGGCGCATGGTCCGGCTCGGCGTGGGCTTCGTCCTCAAGGAGCCCGGGCAAGCCCTGGAGACGGCGGGAAAACTGCTGGCGGATCCCGGCCTCCTGAACGACCTTGGCCGGCAGGCGCGCCAGGTGGTCCTGGATCAGAGAGGATCCACAGCGCGCAGCATGGACGTGATCCGTCCTTTCCTGGCGGCCGCGCGGCCCCGGGAGGAAACCTCGTAATCAGCAACGGAGGACAGTATGCGTCCCGACGCCGCCCGTTCCCAGACTGCTCCTGCCCTGACACGCGTGGATGCGGACAAGGCCCGCTGGCACATGCCCGTGGCCGAGCGTCCCCGCTTCCTCCAGCTGGAGACCGTCACCAAGTGCAACGCCAAGTGCCCGTTCTGCCCCCAGAACGAGATCGTCCGCGATCCTGCCCGCATGCCCGAAGCCACCTGGAAGAAGATCGTCGATGACACCCGCGGCTGGGGCCTGACCTACCGCCCCTTCCTGACCAACGAACCCTTCGTGGACAACCGCATGCCCGAGATCGTCCGCTACATCAAGCAGGGCGATCCCACCGCGCGCGTCGAGTTCAACACCAACGGGGAACTGGTCACCGCGAAGCTGGCGCAGGAGCTGCTGGAAGCCGGCGTGGACATCATGCGCTTTTCCATCGACGGGTTGAGCCGCGAGACCTACGAACCGTCCCGGGTGGGCATCGACTTCGACCGGGTCATGGCGCGGGTCCAGGGGTTCCTCGAGCTGTGGGACCAGGGTGGCTACCGCGACAAGGTGTTCACCGAGGTGCGCATGATCGAGGTGCCCGAGAACGCCCACGAGGTAAGCGCCTACCGCGAATTCTGGGGGCCGAAGTGCAGCGAGGTCGTGGTCACCAAGCTGTACCAGTGGCCCTGGACCGGCCAAAAACCCGAAGACGTCGTCCTGAAACCCTGCCTGAAGATCCTCGACGAGATGTTCTTCTACACCAACGGCAAGGCCACGCTCTGCTGCTGGGACGTGCACGAGAAGGCCGTCATCGGCGATGTGAACCGGCAGAGCGTCCAGGAGATCTGGGACGGCTACGCGGCCCAGTGCCTGCGGGCGGTCCTGGACGACGGCCGCCGCGACCTGATCCACCTGTGCAGCCGGTGCAACGCCTACCAGGATTTCGATTTCGGGAAATTCGCCACCCCGCGGGGCTGATCAGCCCTCATCCCGGTACGGGATAGGATCCTTGCAACCCGCGGCGGCGAAACCGCGCAGGCGCAGCCGGCAGCTCTCGCAGCGGCCGCAGGCTTCATCCTCCTCGGTGTAGCACGACCAGGTCAGGTGCAGCGGGACTTCCAGTTCCAGGCCCCGGCGCACGATGGCGGCCTTGTCCAGGTGGATCAGGGGCGTTGCGATGGACAGCCGCCGACCCAGCCTCGTCCCGGCCTGGACCGCCTCGTTGAAGCGCGCGTAGAACTCCTCGCGGCAATCGGGGTACCCGCTGCCGTCCTCCTCCACAGCCCCGATGAAGATCTTGTCGGCTTCGATGACCTCGGCCCAGGACACCGCAATGGCCAGGATGTGGGCGTTGCGGAAGGGCACGTAGGTCGAAGGGATGGCGCCGCCGGGAGCGGGCAGGCCGCTTTCCACCTCCAGGTCCGGATCCAGCAGGGAGGACCCGCCGATGCGCTTGAGGTGGGTGATGTCCACGACCAGCTTCTGCCCCACCCCGTAGTGTGCCGCCAGGTCGTCGAAGGCCCGCAGTTCCCTGGCCTCGGTCCGCTGCCCGTAGTTCAGGTGCAACAGGGCCAGGTCGTAACCGAGGGCGGCCTCGCCCAGGCAGACCGCCGAATCCAGACCGCCGCTGACCAGGACGATGGCCTTCTCACGCGCGCTCATACCCCGCGCTCCCGCTGCGGCCACAGAACCTTGTGCAGTTGGACCTGCAACACCACATCCAGCCCCGCCTCGAGGATCCACTCGGCCAGCACCTCCGGCGCCAGCAACCCCGCAGCGGGGGAAAAGGCCGTGCGCACCCCGGCGGGGATGCGTGAGCTGCCGGCGACCAGGTCCCGCGCCCACAGGAAATCATCCCGGCCGGCCACGACGAACTTCACCTCGTCCGTGCGGGTCAACCCGGCGATCCCCTCCCAGTCGATCAACTTGGCGTCCACGCCGCTGCCGGGTGCCTTGATGTCCACAACCCTGCACACCCCGGCGGGAACTTCGGACAGGGGCACGAGGTTTCCGTCCCCGTGCGTTCCGCTGGTTTCCAGGACCACCGTGCGGCCGTCAGCGAGCACCGCCCGCATGAGGTCCACGACCTCCGGCTGCAGCAGGGGCTCACCGCCGGTGACCAGAACGGTGTTGAAGCCCAGTTCCCGCACGCGAGCAACGATCTCCGGAACGGCCAGCCGCGTACCCCCGGCGAAGGAATGGGCCGAATCGCACCAACGGCACCGCAGATGGCACCCCGTCAGGCGCACCAGGGTGCAGGGCGTGCCGCTATGGCGTGACTCGCCGCAGATTGCGGGGTATATTTCATTGATCAGCAGCATGGCCTTCCTTTGCCGACAACCGAATCCGCTCAGGCGGAAAACAGGGGAGCAACCAGGGTGAGAATGATAAGCAGCAGAAGTGTTTTCCACAATGAAACGGGTCGCGGCCGGGGTGTGATGGCCGCCCTGGGCCTTGCCCTGTTGATTTCGGGCATGCTCTGGGGCGCGGCCGCCTGCCGCGACAAGGAGCAGCCATCGGCAACCGTTGCCACGGCCGCCGACGGGAGGGAAACGGGTTGCCCCCTGGTCCTGGACACCGCGGCCTGGCGCCGGTTCACGGCCACGGGCGATCTGATCAACTCCGGTCGGAAACCCGGTCCGCAAGAGCTCCAGGCCATGGCCATGACCCCGGCTGGCCAGGCCTGGCGCCACAGCATGGCCCCCCAGGTACCGCCGCTTCTGCGCTGCGGGAACTGGGTCGCCGCCTCCTTCGCCGATGTCCTGGGCAATACCCTGCCCGGCAAGTTGAACAAGGACCGCCGGGCCATGGCCACGAGCTACCGTTACAGCTACGACCACCGGGCCCGCATCGACAGCCTGCTGATGCGCCTGGCGGCGCCGGAGGTCCTGTGCGGCCTGCACGACAGGATGCGGGCCTGGATCGATCCGGACAGCCTGCCTGCCCTGATGGTGCTGGCGTGCCTGCCCGCGCGCCCGGAAATCCGGGTGCAGGCGGACACGTTCCTGGTCGACACGGGGGTTCTGGCCGCAGGCGGCATCGAGCAGACCCTCGACCAGACCCTCAGCCTGGCCTACCGCACCTACCAGGCGCCCCGGATCCCCGATCCTTCCACCCTGACCGGCCCTGACGCCATCGCCACGGCCCTGGTCCTGATGCGCAATGAAGGGGTCGCCGCCTACCTTGAGGGCAGGGCGAAGACCTATTTCCGTCGGGATCATCCCAAGCTCAGGAAGGTTGTCATCGTCCCCCAGGGCATCGCCTACACGGCCGTACACACCCTCGCCCTGGCGAACAGCACCTTGCCTGAGCTGCTGTCCGGTGCGCAAAAGGATTCCACCGGCGCCGTCGAATTCGCCCGGACCCTGACCGCCTCGAGCGGCTACTCCAAGCTGGGCTACGCCATGGCGGCGACCATCGCCGGCAATCTTGGCGAGGAGCGCCTGCGGCGGGCCGCCCCCACCGCGGCCGGGTTTTTCGCCGCCTACCAGGAAGCCGCCGCGAAGAATCCCGTGCCCAGTCCCTTGCCCGGCGCCAAGGGCTACCCCTGGTACGCCTCGTTGCGGCCGTTCGACGAGGGCCTCTACCGGCAATTGCAGGAGCTGCTGGCCAACCGGAAGCTCTGACCAACGCAAAGCGCCCCCTCGCCCGCAAGGGCAGGGGGACGCGAAACCATCACGACAAACCCCGACTAGGGTTCGTAGCGCGGGAAGACGGGCTCGATGTCCACCGGAATGTCCCCCAGCTTCTTCAGGGCATCCTCCAGCACCGGGCGCAACCCGCCGTACTCGGCGATGAAGGCCTTGGAACCCTCGTAATCCCCGTTGGCCTGGATCACGCAGATTTCCCCCACGAGTTCACCGATGGCCTGCTCGAACACGGGCACATCCACCGAGAAGCGGCCCGTGCCCTCATCGAACCCGATGGCGCCCTTGGCCATCAGGTAGTTGAACTGGATGGCGTTGGCCTGGCCGTGGGCTTCGCCGACCCCGAAACGCACCGAGCGGAACAGCCCCGCCAGATAGGTCGCGGCCTGCTGCTTGAAGATCTCGGCGGGAAAGTAATCGCGGCCCGCACGGGTCAACACGAAGATGTCCCACTCGCCCATGGCGTCGGCCTTGGCCTCCTCCAGGGTGCTGTAGGTCTCCTTCAATTCCAGGCGCACCTCCGTCTTGCGGCCGTCCTTGACGATCTTGCCCGGCCCCAGCCCGTGGCTCATCTCATGCCACAGGGTGTGAAGGAAGAACGATTCGGCCGTCAGGTCGCCCAACTGGTCCCTGGCCACCAGGACCTGGGCGATGGGCGTGAGGATCCGGTCGAACTTGGCCTTCATGACGTTGCGCAGCAGCACCTTCTTGCTGCCCTTGGCCTCGCGCACCCGCTCGTCGTTGGGCAGGTTGAAGGCGATGGTCTGCACGGCCGAACGCGTATCGCCCGCCGAGTAGACCTCGTCCACGACCCGGATGGGGCTCTCGGTGCCCCGGTTGGGGTTCTTGTCCTTGTCGGGGATGGGCAGATGGGCCTCCAGCCAGGGCAACTCGTCCTTGAACTTGGCCAGACGGGCGCTCTCGACCGGATCGGTCACCGTCACGAAGGATTCGAACGAGGCCTTGTAACCGAACAGACCGTCCTCGTAGGTTTCGTAGGGGCCGATGGTGATCTCCACGTCGCTGTCCAGGTCCATCCACAGCATGTCCGACTCGTAGTAGTCGTTGCTGCCGAAGGCGTCCGCCCGGGCGTTCAGGAACGCCCGCAGGCTGGCATTTTCGGTCATGGCGGCCGCTTCCCGCAGCAACGCCGCCGCCTTGCCCAGGGGCTCGGCGAAGAACTCGGAATAGGGGATCGCCCTCAGACCGCCCTTGTCGCCGCGCCGGACCATGGTGAACAGGCCGTCGAAGCCCGACCCCGGGGTGCTGATGGTGGCCTTTTCCTCGTCGGTAAGGTCGAGGGGGTAGAAGTTGGCCCCCTGGGGATGGGCCCAGCTGCCCACGAACGGCTCGAAATGGAAGCGCCGGTCCCATGGCCCCATGTTGATGCGGAAATAGCGGGCCACCATCTCCCGCTGGCCCTCGGGCAGCCCCCCCAGCCGCGCCAGCAGCTCCTGCCGGCAAGGCGTGGCCTGAACCTGGAAGACCTCGTTCATCAGCTTGCTGGCGGCCACCAGCTTCTCCAGGACCCTGGTCTGGACGCCACTGAGGTGGCTGAGGTCCGGGCTCAATTCCGTGGGCGCGTAGGCGTCCAGCCGCGGGGCAAGATCCGGCACCACCGTCAGCGGGCCCTCATCTACCCAGGAACAATCTCCATCGTGTTCATTGGCCATGGTCTGGTCCTTTGCTTGGGGCCCGCAGCCGGCGATCACGGCCAGCAGGGCGATCGTCACGATCACCCCGGAGGCGGCGGCACGGACATGGTTCTTGCAGCGGAACATGGGTCACTCCTTGGTTCTGAAAGCCGGACAGGGGAAAAGGGGCTCGTGCGAAACCGTTTGCCGGCTATTGTCCAGCGGAGTTGCCCCCGCGTCAATAGCCCGGCGCACCGGGTAAGGGCAAAAAAAAGCCGCGCGGCGCGCGACGGGATTGAAAATGGCGGGAGCGACGAGACTTGAACTCGCGACCTCCGGCTTGACAGGCCGGCGTTCTAACCAAACTGAACTACGCCCCCGCCAGAGGGCTGAAATCGAAGGCGAAAGATAGCGAGGCCTCCGCCCCATGTCAAATTGAATGTTGGCCGTTGGGAAACTTCACGGCCCTGATCCGGTCTGCAGCCGTACCAGGGCCGTTCCGGGGTAGTAATGGTCCAGGATGGCGGCAAAATCGTACCCCCGCCTAGCCATGACCAGGGCCCCGGCCTGGCACATGCCGATGCCGTGGCCGTAACCGTGCCCCCGTGCGGTCACCTTTGAGATCCCATGCTCATCACGGTCCACCTGCAGATCGAAAAGGGCGCTGCGTAAGATGCCCCCATCGGACCCGGGCCGGGACAGCACCCAGCGCACCCGGTCCCCCCGCACGTGGTAGGTGCCGGCGGTGGTGGTCACAGCCAGGTCGGCGACACGTCCGCTGGGCGTCCGCGCCAGAACCTCCAGATCCAGCAGCTCGCCGGGCCGCAAAGGATCCGCGTCGCCGCCCTGCGGGCTGAAGACCGGTCCGGCCCAGCGCCCCCGCGCCCCGGCCGAGTAGGCCCGGTAGTATTCCGGCAGGGTGCCTTGCAGGACGGCCGTCAACCGGCTCCGGCTCCAGGTATAGGTCCAGGTGAAGTACTTGTACCGGGAGCAGAACGGCTCGGCGCCGGGCCGAGCCGCATCGGGATGATCCACCAGATAGGTCCGGGCGGGCCGGGGCCAGACCTGATCGATCCGGCTGGTCGTCCCCCCGCAGCAGGCGCTGTAATAGGCCTCGACCAGTTCCCCTTCCGCTTCCAGCACCAGCCCCCGCGTGCGCCGGATGGCCCGGTTGCACAGGGGGTCCTCATCGCCGGCGCCCTTGTAGACCTGATCCATGACATCGGCGAACAGGTCGAAGCCGTGGTCGGCGCGCTCCCGGAGATGGCTCACGGTGTAGGTGCGGGCGGCGACGGCCTGGGCCTCCAGGGCCGCGGTGGCATCCTCGCCGTGGCGGCCGATCTCCCAGGGCACCACCCCCGCCAGGTAGGCCTCCAGGTCCACGTTGTTGACCAGGGTCAAGCCCCCGCCTCCGGGCGTGGGCAGCACGAGGAAATCACCCCGGTACTGGCGGTCCTCGAAGGCCACCAGATCCTGGGGATCCTGCGGGGCGAGGCGCAGGCTCGCCACGGCGCCGGAGTCGGCGCCGCTGCGCCAGAAGACCACCGGGCCCCTGCGTTCGGCCGTGAGCCTGCTGCCGGCGGGAATCCTTTTCAACAGCGGGGGCCGTTCGTCCGGAGCCGTCAGCAGGCTGGGGCCGCCGGCCGTCAGCACGAGGTTCCCGCGGCCTTCGGCCAGGCCGATACCCAGCAGGGCGGGCACGGAGGGTTTGAAGCCAGGAACCGCAACCGAAGAAGCCACCACCGGGGGCAGCCTCTTGGGACCGCCGCAGCCGGATCCGAACAAGGCCAGGCAAGCCAAGGCGGCTGCCAACCACCTTCTGCGACCGTCGGAACCATCCCAGCCGTTCACGCGCCCTCCCTGGCCATGACCGATCAGCGCATGACCACCAGGCGCTGCATGCCGCTGACCACCTTGCCGTCGGCTCCGTCCAGTTCCACCCTGTACAAGTAGGTGCCGTTGGACAGCTCGTCGCCCCGGTCATCCCGCCCGTTCCAGTTCACCACCGCGGACGAGTCCCCGCCGGGAAGATCGACCGGAATGCTGGCCACGACCCGGCCGGCGACCGAGAAGACCCGGATCACGCCCCGCCCCTGCGCGGTGGTCTCGATCAGGAATCGGGTGTTGTCACCCATGGGGTTGGGGTAGTTGAAGACCCGCCCGATGGCATCGGCCACGGGCTGGCCGGCGCCCTCCTGCAGGACGTAGGTCGAGCGGCCGGTCGCGCCGCCGTCGGTGATGTCCAGGTACACGGTGCGCTTGACACCCTGGACAGCGCCGTGGGCGGTGGCGCTGAACCGCACCTGCAGATCATGGGCGTCCCGGCGTTCGATCACCACGCCCGACAGGTCCAGGTCATCGCTGCCCAGGGTGATCACGGCGTTTGCGGACAGGGATGCGGAGCTTGCGATCTGCAGGGAGAAGACGGCGGGCACCTCGGGCTCGAAAACGAACACCTGCGGGTCCAGCGGCAAGCCGTCGACCAGGATCTCGGCGTCCATGGCCACCTTCATGACCAGGGACCAGTGCCGGTCGGTGGGCAGGGGCGCCCCCGTGTCGAACACATCCACCGTCAGGTCATGAGCGAAGGGCCGGATGGGCACGTTCACCAGGTAGTGGACCTCCTGCTGATCGCTCTGGCCCACGGGCAGCTCCTCGGTCACATGGCCGGCGGTCAGTTCCCCGCCCAGCGAATCATAGAAACGCAGGCGGTCGATCCCCGCCTCGTCCTTGGCGACGATATCCAGCGTGCGCACGTTGCTGCCGTCGACATCCTGCAAGGCGACCTCGCCCGCAAGCGGCGTGCCCGGATCGTCGGCGAACGCGGCGGCCACCTGCGGCTCTCCCGCATCCAGCATCATCAGAGGGTCGCCCAGCAGGGTGTACTGCGAGATCATCTCGCGGTAGGTCGAATCCCCGCCCAGGATGGCCTGGACGTCGGCCTCGCTGGCCCACATGAGTTCGCCGATCATCCAGCGGCTGCGTGCGGCCGCGGCCCGGCCCGGCAGCGGCGTGTTGCCCTGGCCAAGCCCGTCGGACACCGGCGGTCGGAACATCCAGCGCCGGAAAATCTTCTCGCCGAAAACCCGGTTGGCCGAGATGTACTCGTATCCGGAACTGCCGTAGGTGCCCGAGGCGCCCCCGCCCGGACGCACCATCATCTTCTCCGAAAGCGAGCGCTCCTTGGGGGTTGTGCCCGCACTGACGGTGTTTTGGGCCCAGTCCGATATATGACAGCCCAGGCCGAAGAAGAACCACGGGGACTGGGCATTGTTCAACGAGGCCACGTCCTGGCGGAAGGCGTCGCCCAGTTCATCCTGGATCCAGTACTCCGAGCAAAGCACGTATTGGTTGGCGTGCCCCTGGTAGAAGCACACCAATCCTCCCCGGTTCATGGCCTGCAGCAAGGGCTGCAAGGCGTACTGCTCGGCATAGTCGGCGAATTCGGAAATGGAGCGGTCCTCCGCGGCACCCTGGGGCCACAAGGGATCGAGCCAGTCGGCCAGGAACAACGTGTCGGGTTCCATGGTCACCGGGGAGCCGGTCCGCCAGAAGCGGGCCAGGGAATCCCTGGTGCTCGAGGCGAACACCTCCTCGTTGGGCCGGTAGGTGAGCTTGCTGAGGGCGTCCAGGCCGTAGCCGTTGGACCAGGCGTCGTCGGCGAAGAAGATTCCCCTGCGCCGCCAGTCCTGGCCCGGCCGGGGCGTTTCCACGGTGATCACCTTGTCGATCATGGTGTTCAGTTCGTCCACGCTGTTGCATGGGAACCTGCCGACATACATCTCCCAGGGGCTATGGATCCGCGACGGATAATCGTCGTCGGGGTAATCCATCCCCGCTTCGCTGGTGACGTACCACTTGTCCGTGGCCATGAGCTCGGGATTGTAGGACAGGGCCCGCTGGACATGGTAGTGGGCCGGCACGAAATCCGTGGCCCACCCCCGCGCGGCCGAAGGGACCTTCAGACCGCGGGCGTTCTCGTTGGCGTCCCCGACCAGTTCCAGCGCCCAGGTTCCCCAGCGGGCGATGGCCTCGGCGGTGAACCGCTTGATGGCCCAGGCGTCACGCAGCCCCCCGCTGTAGTGATCGTAGAGGTCCTGCACGTCAACCAGCTTGACCGTAAGGTCCCCACCGGCCCTCGCGATGCGGTGGTCGATCCATCGGCCGACGGCCTCCTTGAAATCATGATGGGTGATCACCAGCAGATCCGGTTCGGGCCCGGTCAGCACCGAAGGGTCCTGCGGGTCGGCCGCCAGGGAGGAGCTGATGTAGCTGAACTCCGGGATGCCCTCGCCGTGCCATGCGGCCCGGGCGATGAAGGCCCTGGGGACCGCAACCTGGTCCGGAGCGATGGAAAGCGTATAGGTCTGACCGGTGGCCAGGATGTTGGACGGCTGCAAATCCACCGCCACCGGATGGCGGGGATCGGTGATCTCGATCAAGCCCAGGTCGCCGTCGGTGAATCCGGTCACCTGGACGGGCCGGGTGCCGACCCCCGTGCCGGTATCGAAAGACAGGTTGTCGTTCAGGGCCTGGTACCGGGCGTCATACTCGATGCTCGCCCAGTCGAGGTAGGCGAAAAGCCCCACCGGCAAATCCTCGCGGGTCATGACGACCTTGGCGCTGGCACCGGCCAGCATCCCGGCCGGCACGTTGAACGTGCGAGTCTGCCCATACATGGAATTGAGGTAAACGCCCGAGGCGAGGTTCATCACCGGCACGTTGTCCACGTACAGGTCGAAACTCAAGGTGACCGGATTATCGCTGAACCCCGTATAGCCCACCTCGATGCGGGCATCCTGCCCATCCACATCCGGCGACCACAAGGGGTTGATGGCGATGGAGGCTTCCTGGTCCCGGTAGTTGTTCTGGAACACCCGGTCGGCCTGGATGTCTGGTACGTTTTCCCGGAATACCACCTGCTCCTCGTGGTGCTCGTTGCGCCGGTAGCTGTCCAGGGGGGTTCCTGCGGCCGCAGGCAAGGTCACGGTGGCCATCCTGGCCCATGACCGGCCCGCCGGCGGTTCGGCGGCGGCCAGCCAGTAGATGTTCCCCTCGTTGTTCATCTCACGAGGATCCCCGCAGCCTGGGATATCCACCGGGCCGTTGCCCAGATCGGCGGTGTAGGGCCCGTCGTCGCGCAGGCGCAGGCCGTAGAAGACGAAGAAATCATCCCCTTCGAAATCCCCGCCGTCGCCCATCATCAGGATGGGCACTTCGACCTCGGTGTAGGCGCCGGCGCCGGTCGGCCCCAGGTAGCGCCGCTGATAAAGCCGGATGTCCGCCTCGGGCACCGGCGTATCGGGCAGCAGCCCACGCTCCCGGAGCCGGGCGGCCGTGACGCGCTGCAGGCGGGTGGACTTGACCACCAGGCGGGCCTCGGGCCCCAGCAGGGAAACCCGCTCCCGCACCGCGGCCTCCTTGGCGCCGTGATCCTGCCGGCCGGCGGCCAGGGAATTCTCGGGCAAGGTGGATTCCAGAAGATCCGCGTTCAGAAAGAGGCTCCCGAAATGTTCGTCGCCGCGGGCGGTGGCGCGCGCGGGGCCAGGGGCCCGGACTGTTGCGGCCTCCTTGTCTGGGACGAAGCGGATGTCCCACAAACCGCTGGCAAGCACCTGGGTGGTGTGCCCCTGGCCGTCGTGCAGGACCGGCACAAGTTGCACCGGCACCACGCGCCGCCCCCGCCACCAGGATACCGGTCCGAGGGTCAGGGCCTGGCGGCGGCCCGCCGGCGCGCGCTTCTCCAGCCTGCCGCGCACCTCGGCGGGAATATCCACACCCTGGGGCAGAGCTTCGCCGTAAGGCACCAGGATCTCGGACATGAACCTGGAGCCGTTCTCCTGGCCGGGCAGGATCACCGGAATGGCCTCGGGCATGAGCCTGTGCCCGCCGGCGTCGTGCCATTGTTCGCTGACGATGCTGATCACCGGGCGCGTCCCCGCGGGCACGATCAGCCAGCCGCCCAGCCGCGGCGTGCGGGGTTCTCCCGGCTCGCCCAGATTGGTGAAGCCGGGGATCTCCAGGTCGTAGTAGGGGGCGCCCACCCCGGGAACGGAACGCGGCACCCAGCGGCCGGTCAACGGACCGCTGGCCAGGCGCACGTGGCCGCTATCAGAGGCCAGCACCTGGAGCCCGCCCTGCGCCCGACCGGGGCCGGCGCACAGGACCGCCGCCAGGGTTGGCAGCAACCAGGCCGCAAAACGCAGGCGAGGCAGGAAAAAGGACCTAGCGCAGGCTAAAACGAGGGCAGGCCTCATGCTGAACTCCCGGGCATGATGTCGAGGTAACGGACTTTCTCTTCAGGGGTGAGCGCGCCTGGCCCCGGACACGCGGTCGCAGGTTCACCGGCACCCTTTCAGTATAGGATCGATCCGGCTACCGGTCAACAACCCCACCCCGTGGTCGTCAGCAAGCTCTCCGCACAGCAACACGCCCGGAGGGATCCCCTCCGGGCGCGGGCTGCTGACCGGCCAAGCCGGCAAGACCAGGCGGTGAAACCTAGCGGAACAGACCCTTGACGGCGCCGAAGCTCATGTCCTCGGTGGGCAGGGTCACGCCGCAATCACCGGTGCCGTTGAGAATCAGGGCCGGCGAACCCTCGGCCGGGGCCAGGTTCAGGGGCATCAGGCTGAAGTCGTCCAGCATGACCATGGGCAGGCCGTTGACCGTGTCGGACGAAGGATCCGCACCCCGCAGGTTGAAATCGAGCTCCGTGTCCATGTCCAGGTAGAAGATGTCCAGGGTGCCGAAGACGAAGTTCCCGCTGATGGCCACCGGAGCGGAGTAACCGGTGATGTAGTTATACGCTCCGTTCGCCGCATCATTGACACCCACATCGACGAAATCCGTGGGGTAGGTGACGCTCACACTGGAATTGAAGGTGGTGGCCGTCGGGGAAGTGATGTCGAAACCACACTCGAAACCGCGGGTGCTGGTCAGGGTGGGGTTCAGGTACACGATGTAGGCGTTCACGTGGGCCAGGAAGTCGGCCGTGGTGCAGGATGCGTTGCCATCGAAGTACATGCCGATGTAGTCATCCTGGGCGTAACTCGAATGCGGCGCGGCCATCAGGGTCAGGGCGGCAAGGGCCACGGCAGTCAGCAGCAATTTCTTCATGGTCGGTTTCCCCTTTCTCGGAAAATCCATGTTTTTCAGCTCAGGGGTCCTGAGACATTCCAGCCCGGCCCGAATCCGTCCCGTTCATGCTCCTTCAGACGGATGCAGACGGTCATTGCCGGCCAAGTCCAGAAACTTTGCGGGTAAGATACCCCGACCCCGCACCGGGGACAAGACTTAAATTCGACCGGAACCGAAAAATCTTGACCTTCAAAAATCGGGGCAGGGCTCACCCGACTGCATGAATATTACGGTAGCGACGGGGGGTGTCAAGACCCAATGGCCACAAACAAAATATCCGGCAAGGGGATAAAAAAACCCGGGTGGCGGCGCCACCCGGGTTCCAGCGGCCAGGCCGCTTGCTTTAGCTGAGGTTACCGGAACAGAGCCTTGACGGCGCCGAAGCTGGCATCCTCGTTGTCCACGACCGTGCAGGAACCGTTCAACTGAGCGGAAACTTCGCCGTTGGTGCTGGTACCCACGGTCATCAGGCTGAAGTCGTCCAGCATGACCATGGGGTACATCCCAGCGGGATCGGACGAGGGAGTCGCCGGACCCAGGACGAAATCCAGGGGATTCGTGTCCAGGTAGAAAATGTCCAGCGTGCCCATGACCGTCACCGGGGCAGTCGGCATGGGGGTCGAATAACCCGTGATGTAGTTGAACGTGTTGCCGTCCTGGGCACCCACATCGGTGGCAGGCAGAGGGTAGGTCACGGTAATGGACGTGTTGGTACGGCCGTTGACGGTGATCCCACACTCGAAACCACGCGTGGAAGCGATGGTCGGGTTGGTGTACAGGATGTAGGCGGGAACATGATCGATGAAGTTGGCCTGGGTGCAAACCACCATGCCTTCCGTATCGAAGTAAAGGCCCAGCATATCGGGATCCGGATCCAGGCCGGCGAAAGCCGACGTGGCCAGCAGGCCGATCAGGGCGAGAGCTACCAACATCTTCATAGTTGTGTCTCCTCGAAGTAGTAGTGCAGGACCATGGTCGCGACGCTTTCAACTCCGAACCAGTTGGTCCGGATTGTGGCCCTGCTTCCTGCAAAGCAGGGCCACCCGGATCCGATCACCGGAAAGAAGCTTGAAGCTTCTCTTGCCTTCCCATACAGGGAAAGCGATCCCGGTAAGCGTCGCAACATCATTCAGGCTGCCGGGCTCAACACCCGGCAACCCCGGAACCAACCCCTAGGGGCAAGCACCGCCAACACCAGAGGCCATACGGCCCACGTCGGACAGGTTGACGACACCATCGTTGGTGAAGTCGGCCGCGTAGTCGTAGGCACCGTAGAAGATGCTGGAGAACATACCGACATCGGTCAGGTTGACAACGCCGTCGGCACTGATGTCAGCGCTGTTCATCCTGATGGCGACAGGGCCGCTCGTCAGGGCAGCACCGGCGATCATGACGTCGGTATTGGCATCGGCATAGCCACCAGCAGCCAGAGGAGTCTGGAACTGGGTGATGCCGGAAGCGTCGGTATTACCATCAGCAGTCACGCCACCCGGGCAGGGAACCATGGAATTGGTACCATCGGTGCACTGCAGGGTGATGTCTTCGAACGGGTAGTTGGCGATGGGAGCGCCCAGGCCGTCGAGCAGGGTGACGGTGATCGTACCGTCAGCAATGCCGCCGCCAGGAAGGTTGGCTTCCGTAAAGGCAGCACCACCACCACTGGGCAGGTTGAACAGGGACAGGACTTCAGCACCGGTATAGGCACGCGCGGCGGTGGACAGCCCGAGATCGGGCACACCGGCCACTGCGAACGAAGCGGCACCGATGATCAGGGCGACCATAAAGACACCCATGAGTTTCCTAAGAACCATTAGGACACCTCCAAAAAAGGCATTTACAAGCGAGGGTGGCTAACCCAGGCGAACAATGACAACTGCGTTGAGCACTCCTTCCCACTTACATGTCCATCACTTGACACAATAAGATTACCATAGCTCAGGTATCGATGCAACACTTAATTTTGCGGGTCCATGGTGGAATTTTTGGGAAAGGGGCACAATATTCAGGTTCCGTACGGACTTAGGACCTTACATAATCCTTAAAATTAGGATAAAAGAAGCAATTGGTTGAAGTTAAAAGGATGGTGGGCGAAACAGGACTCGAACCTGTGACCTCCTGCTTGTAAGGCAGGCGCTCTAGCCAGCTGAACTATTCGCCCCCCCGTCCCGGAAAGATCGCCAGAGGTAAAAAGGCAACAACACGCAGTACCCCCCCACCAGCAGCAAGGGGCCCCAAGACAGATGCAGGGAGGCCAAGGCCCCGAATCCCGTGAGGATGCACAGGAACGCCAGAGCCAGAAAGATGTTGTCACGTATCCAGGCCAAGGGCCACCTCCAGGGGTTCCATGATTTCGCCGCCCTGCCGTTGTACCATAACCTCCCGGCAGGGTTCCGTCAACGCACCAACCATCAATGCCGGACCTGCCCACCGCTGGAACCGGCACGCAAACGCCGGAAACGCGCCACCGCCCTGGCGTGCTCGGCTGCCGTCCGCGAGAACACGTGGCCGCCGGCCGCGTCCGAGACGAAGAACATGGCTCGACATGAGGTGTCGGGCCTGACGGCCGCCAGCAGGGCTTTGCGGCCGGGGTTGCCGATGGGTCCGGGCGGAAGCCCCGGGCGGCGGTAGGTATTGTAGGGGGAATCCACGGCCAGATCCTTGTGGAACAGGCGCCTGCCCTTGCGGTCCAGGGCGTACGCCACCGTGGGGTCGGCTTCCAGCTTCCATCCCTCCGCCAGGCGGTTCAAGTACACCGCCGCGATCAGGGGCCCTTCGGCGGCCAGCTTGGCCTCCGCCTCGACGACCGACGCCAGGGTCAGGATCTGGAAGGGATCAAGGTCCACCACGGGCAAACGCATGGCATCAGCCTCGGCCAACCGGGCCAGCTGGGTTTTGACCATGAGCCCGGCCACCTCCCGGGGGCCGCTGCCCTCGGCGAACAGATAGGTGTCAGGAGCCAGAAACCCCTCGCAAAGATGGAACGACAGCTTCCCTCTGGGCCCCGCCGACTTCTGGAGGGAATCGCAAACAGCGAGAGACGACCGGCCGGTCCAGGATGAATCCCGCGCCAGCAACCCCACCAGGGAGTCGGACACGACCAGGAACCGCGCCGCGGGGATGGCCAGTTGCAGCTGCACCTGGCGCGCGACTTCATCGGCGTTCCAGCCTTCGGGCAGGGTGATCCTGACCGGCACCGTCGCCCCCCGGATCAGAGCCGCGGCCAGCTCCCGGGGCGAGGCCCCCCGCGGCAGGGCGTACAGACCCGCCCGCAGATCTCCTTCCCGGCCCAGCAACCTGACGCCCAGCGGCAACACGAACGGATGAGCCAGCAACCGGTGAGCAGCCAGGGAATCGGTGGCGGACGACCAGGTGGCGCCGCGCGGGATCCTGACCTCCACGGTCGCGGAGCCCTTTCCAGGTGCCGGCCCCGGGGCCGTCCACTGCCACCAGAAGGCGCCCAGGACGATCAGCCCGCAGGTCAGCCCCGCCACCGCGACCCGCACCAGGAGCCTCATGGCCGCCGGTCCCCTTCCGGCAGGCTGCCTCCAGCGGCGGCCTGCAGACGGTCCAGATAGCTCTGCAGGATGATGGCGGCGGCCACCGCGTCCCGGTCTTCCTTCCGTTTACGTTTGCGGCCTTTGACCCAGTGATCTGCCTCGGCGCTGGAAAACCGTTCGTCCCACAGCACCACCGCCACGTCGAACCTCTCCTCCAGCATGCCCGCGAAGCGGCGGGCATGCCGGGCGATCTCACCCTCCCGGCCGTCTGCGGTCAGAGGCAGGCCCACGACCAGGCAGGTGACGCCCCGGGAGGCGATGAGGTTGGCGATGCGCCCGAACAGGGAGCCGTCCCGGCCGGCGACATGGGTCTCCAGGGCCAGGGCCAGCCAGGTGCCGTCCTCGTTGGCGGCGATCCCCACACGTCGCAATCCGTAGTCGAATCCCAGGCAGGAAGGCATGAGGCTCAGGAAGGTGGCCCGGAGGCGTCAGCGGCGTCCTCCGGGGTCGGTTCGAGGATCTTGGTCAGGCGGATCAGGAAGCGGCCGTCCGGGTGGTGGGCGAACTCCATGGCGTCAGTGAACTCGCGCATGATCAGGATGCCCCGGCCCCGCTGGCGCATCAACTCGTCCGGGGGTTTCCAGCCCCGGAAGTCGAAACCCGGGCCGTGGTCCAGCACCGTCACCGTGATCCGGGGGTAGTCGATCTCGAAGATGATCTCGATGTCCTTGACGTCCTCGAGCTTGTTGCCGTGTTCCATGGCGTTGGTGCAGGCCTCGATGACCGCCGAACCGAGATCCTCCAGGCCGCGGCGGCAGCAGTCCAGGTCGCTGCCGATCTCCAGCAGCACGGCATCGGGCACGCCCAGGTACTGCATGCTGCTCGGGAGTTTCAACACGATTCTGCTGGCCAAGATCAACCGCCCGGGATCAGGCGAAACTCCTCACCGCTTCTTCCTCGTCCTGGAAGGACTGGAACACGGTGTGCAGCTTCGACACGATGAAGATGTTCTCGATACGTTCGGACACCTTGAGGAGTTTCAGTTCCCCGCCGCTTTTGCGCAAGGTGGAGTACCCGGAGATCAGGATGCCCAGGCCGGTGCTGTTGACCCAGCTGACCTTCTCCATGTTCACGATGACGTTGCGGCAGCCCTCGTGGATCAGGGTCTTGAGGATCTCGGAGAAGGACTCGGCGTCGGGACCGCCCATGAGCTTGCCGCTCATCTCCAGGATGGCCACCCCGTCCCTTCTGCGTTCCTTGATCTTCACGCCCTACCTTCCTTGCGCGGCGGGCCGCCTGGGGCCCGACGGATCTCGTTCCGGATGCGATGCCGGCTCAGGATAGGCCCGCAGACCCCGGGTGTAAAGGATCATCAGCCGCGAAACGGGAGCCCAGCAGCTCCAGCACGGCCTGCATATCCGCCGGCACCGGGCAACCGAAGGAGAGTTCCCTGCCGTCATCCGGATGCTTCAGGTGCAGCCCGGCCGCGTGCAGCATCAAACGGGGAGCGAGCCGGACCATCTGCCCGGCCAGCTTCCGATCCAGCCCATGCACGCCCTTGGCCCGGCCGTCGTCCCCGTACATGGGATCCTTGACCACCGGATGGTGGTTGTGGGCGAAATGGACCCGGATCTGGTGGGTGCGTCCGGTTTCCAACTCGACGCGGCAAAGCTGCACGAAGCCGAAATCCTCCACCACCTCGTAGCGCGTCACCGCCCGGCGCCCGCCCCTGGTCACCACGGCCATGCGCTGCCGGCGGCGCGGGTCACGGCCGATGTCCCCGCTCAGGGTGTCGGCGCTGCGGTTCCACTGCCCCCAGGACAGGGCCAGATACGTGCGCCCCATGGTGTGGTCAGCCAGCTGCTCGGACAGGTTCTGGTGGGCGCGCGGGGTCAGGGCGACGACCAGCAGGCCGCTGGTGTCGCGGTCCAGCCGGTGCACGATGCCCGGCCGCAGGGGGTCGTCCCCGGCCGGAGCGGCGCCCAGATGGTGCAGCAGGGCGTTGACCAGGGTGCCGTCGGGGTGGCCCACCGCCGGATGCACGACCATGGGGGCGGCCTTGTTCACCACCAGGATGTCGTCGTCCTGGTACACCACATCCAGGGGCAGGTCCTGGGGTACGGCCTGCAACTCCGGCAGCGGCGCCGGCCGGTACGTGACGTGTTCCCCCCCCCGCAGGCGGTAGCCCTTCGGCCGGGAGCGGCCGTCGACCAGCACCGCGCCACCTGCGATGTCGTTGTGGATGCGCGTGCGGGAGAATCCGTCGCCGTGGGCGACCAGGAAGGCATCGAGGCGCACACCGGCATCGGCATCCGGGACGGTCCAGGACAACAATCCGGCCTGGCCGTCCGGATCACTCATGCTGGTCACCGCCACCCAGCAGCAGGCTCAGGAACAGGATGACCCCGCCGATGGTCACCCCCATATCGGCCACGTTGAACGTGTAGAACCGGTGGCTGCCGATCCCCAGGTCGATAAAATCCACCACGAGGCCGCCGTAGAAGATCCGGTCGATGAGGTTCCCCACGGCCCCGCCGAGGATGCAGGCCATGGCCGCCTTGCGCACCTTCAGCCGGGCCGGCGTCGTCAGGTACAGATAGATCAAAAAGGCGCTGGTCAGCAGGCTGACGCCCACCAGAACGGTCCTGCCGACGGGAAACAGCCCCATGGCCGAACCCGGGTTGCGGACATAGGCGAACCGGGCCAGGTCCCCGATGACCGGGATCCTGGCCCGCAATGCCTCCTGGTGGACCAGGACCAGCCGTTTGCTCGCGAAATCGAGGATCAGCACCAGCACGGCCCACAGCCATGGCTGCTTGAAACGGGAAAAGATCAAAGAACCCCCGCCTCTTCCTTCTCCTTGCACTCGATGCACAGGCGGGTATAGGGCAATCGGCGCAGGCGAGGCAGGCCGATGTTCTTCCCGCAGGCCTGGCATTTGCCGTAGGTGCCGTTCTCGATGCGCCGCAGGGCCTCTTCGATGTTGTAGAGGTAGCGGCCCTCGGTGTTGGCGAACTTGATGGTCGTCTCGTACTGGAACTCGTCCGACCCCTGGTCCGCCATATGGTTGGAATGGGCCTTGCCCGTTTCCAGACCCGACTCATCGTCGGCATGCTTGATGATCTTCTCGTGTTTGGCCAGGGATTGGGCTACACGCTCCTTTTCCTCCAGGAGCATGTTCCTGAACCTCTGGAGTTCCGTTTTCCTCATGGGGCGCCTCCCCTGCTGGCATCGGCCCTGTCCAGGGCGATGTCAATGACCTGTCCTGAGATTTCGAATGACTCTTTATAAGGCAATTCACCTGCGGCGGCAACGTCCAAGGCCAGGGTGTCGCCCTTGATCCGCTCCTCGAAGGCCGCCACGGCCTCCTGGACCGGCGCCGGACCGGCGACCACCAGGTGGATCCTGTCGGTGACCTCCAGGCCGCTCTTCTTGCGCAGGTTCTGCACCTTGTTGATGATTTCCCGGCACAGCCCCTCCCGGCGCAGTTCGTCGGTCAGGGTGGTGTCCAGGGCCACGGTCAAACCCTGGCCCCCCGCGGCCACGAAGGGCGGGATCCCCTGTTCGAGGACCTGGATCTCCTCGAACGTGAATTCCGACGCGTTTCCGGCCACCTCGAGGGTAACCGACCCGTCCCGGCGCAGGCCCATGATCTGCTCCGGCGTCATGGCGGTGATGGCGGCCGCGGCGGCGGGAGCCTGCTTGCCGAAGCGGGGCCCCAGGGCGCGGAAGTTGGCCTTGGCCGCCAGCCGCGCCACCTGCTGGAGGTCTGCCACCGCTTCGATCTGCTTGACGTTCAGCTCTTCCTGCACGTAACCGGTCAGCCGCTCATCGGCCAGCAGCCGCTGCGCGCGGTCATCCAGGCTGTGGACCAGCAACCGGCCCAGGGGCTGGCGGGTCTTGAGGGAGGCGTCCTGGCGCAGGCTGCGCCCCAGCCCCACCACGGCCTGGGCCGTGGCCATGTCCTGCTCCAGATCCGCGGCGACCAGGCCAGCGTCCGGTTCGGGGAAATCCTGCAGATGCACCGAACCGTCGGGATCCTGCCAGGCCGTCAGCCCGCGGTAGAGCTCCTCGGACGTGAACGGGATGAACGGGGCCAGCAGCCGCGACGTGCTTTCGAGCACCGTGTACAGCGTCATGAAGGCGCTGCGCTTGCCGGGGGTCATCTCGCCCTGCCAGAAGCGGCGGCGGCACAACCTGACGTACCAGTTGCTCACGTCGTCCATGACGAAGGCGGCCAGGCATTTGGCGGCGCGGGTCAAATGCAGTTCGTCGAGGTCGGCCCTGACCTGCCCCGCCACGCTCTGCAACCGGCTGAGGATCCAGCGGTCCAGGAGGTCCTGCTCCACCGGACCCTCGTCATCGGGCCGGAACCCGTCCAGGTTGGCGTACAGGGTGAAGAAGTTGTAGGTGTTCTCCAGGGTCGCCAGCAGCTTGCGCCGGGCCTCCTTGACCCCCTCGCGGTCGAACCGGGTCGGCGTCCACACCGGGCTGCACGTCACCAGGTACCAGCGCAGGGGGTCGGCCCCCTCGTCGCGCATGATCTCCATGGGATCGACCGTGTTGCCCAGACTCTTGGACATCTTCTTGCCCTTCTTGTCCAGCACCAGCTCGTTGACCAGGCAGCTCTTGTAGCTGCTGCGGCCGGTCAGGAAGGTGCTGATGACCAGCATGGTGTAGAACCAGCCGCGGGTCTGGTCGATGCCTTCGCTGATGAAATCGGCGGGGAACTGGCTCTCGAACAGCTCCTTGTTCTCGAAGGGGTAGTGGTACTGGGCGAACGGCATGCTGCCCGAATCGAACCAGCAGTCGATGACCTCGGGGGTGCGGGTCATCGTGCCCCGGCAACCCTCCGCACGGCAACCGAAGGTCACCTCGTCCACGTGGGGCCGGTGCAGGTCGAGCTCGGCGAGGTCGCGCCCCGCCATCTCGCCCAGGGCGGCGCGGCTTTCCGGAACGACCTTCTCGCCACAGGTATCGCACACCCAGACGTTCAGGGGCGTGCCCCAGAACCGGTTGCGGCTCAGGGACCAGTCGATGGCACCGGCGATCCAGTTGCCGAAGCGCCCGCTGCCGACCTCGGGCGGCGCCCAGGTGATGTCCCGGTTGGCCGCCACGAGCTGGTCGCGCATCTCGCTGGTGCGGATGAACCAGCTGGGCGTGGCGAAGTAGATCAGGGGGTTGCCGCAGCGGTCGTGGAAAGGATAGTCGTGGGTGTAGGGCTCGGTGCGCAGCAGGTTGCCGGCCGCCTCCAGATGCTTGATGATCAGCGGATCGGCCTTCTTGACCATCAGGCCGGCCCAGGGCGCGACCTCGGCGGTGAACTGGCCGTTCGCGTCCACCGGACGGAAGAAGGCCAGGTTCTCCCGCACGCCGACCTGGTAGTCGTCCTCGCCGAAGGCCGGGGCCATGTGCACGATGCCCGAGCCCGAGTCCAGGGTGACGAAATCGGCGGCCACGAGCTTGAACGCTTCCTTGTCCCCGGGGGGGGTCACGAACGGCAACAGCTGCTCGTAGCGGCGGCCCAGCAGGTCACTCCCCTTGAACCGCTGCAGGATCTCGGGCAGGGATCCGTCCTCATCGGCCAGGATCGACAGGCGGCCCTCGGCCAGGATCAGGAGCTGGTCCCGGTAGCGCACCTTCACGTAGTCGTGCTCCGGCCCCACGGCCAAAGCCACGTTGGACGGCAGGGTCCAGGGGGTGGTGGTCCAGGTCAGGAAGTACTCGTCGGCGTCGGCGGCCTTGAGCTTGACGTAGATGCTCGGCTCACGGACCTGCCGGTAGCTGTTGGCCATCTCGTGGCTGCTGATGGGGGTGCCGCACACCGGGCAATAGGGCACCACCTTGTGGCCCTTGTAGAGCATCCCCTCGGCGTGGAAGCGGCTGAGGATCCACCACACGGTCTCGACGTAGTCGTTGTCGTAGGTGATGTAGGGGTCTTCCAGATCCACCCAGTAGCCCAGCTTCTCGGTGAAGACGTCCCAGTCGTTCTTGCATGACCAGACGCTGCTGCGGCACTGCTCGTTGAAGGGCGCCAGCCCGTATTCCCGGATGGCCTGGGATCCCTGGATGCCCAGGTTCTTCTCCACCGCGCGCTCGACCGGCAGGCCGTGGGTGTCCCAGCCCGCCTTGCGGATCACCCGGTGCCCGGTCATGGTCTTGAACCGGCACATGACGTCCTTGCACATGCGGGCCATGGCGTGGTGCACGCCCGGCAGGCCGTTGGCCGTGGGCGGCCCCTCGTAGAAGACCCAATCAGCCGCGCCCTCGCGCCGGGCGATGCTCTTGGCGAAGGTCCCGTTCTGCTTCCAGAAGGCGCTGATCAGTTCCTCGGACTTGGCGTCGTGGAACTTGCGGGCAAGGGGTCGGTACGGGGGCTGTTGGCTCATAGCTGGGCGTTCTCCAGGAATCCCGTGACCAGGGCCTCCAGCTTGGGCTGGGCCGTGTTGGCCACCTTGATGATCTCCTCGACCACCGCCGGTTTGAGGGCGTCGGGGAAGCAGGCGTCGGTGACGACCTGCAGACCGACCACGCGCATGCCGCCGTGGACGGCGGCCAGGCACTCGGGCACGCTGGACATGCCCACGGTGTCGGCGCCGATCGCGCGCAGGAACCGGTATTCCGCGCCGGTTTCCAGGTTGGGGCCGGCCACGGCAGCATAGACCGCCCTTTTCAGGGGGATCTTCCGCTCCAGGGCCACCTGCTCCATGACGGCCAGGAACTTGCGGTCATAGGGCTCGGACATGTCCGGAAAGCGGGGTCCCAGCCGGTCGTCGTTGGGACCGATCAGGGGGTTGTCGCCCATCAGGTTGATATGGTCGGTGATGACGGTGATGTCTCCGGGCCCCAGCTGGGGGTTCATGCCGCCCACCGCATTGCTCATCACCAGGGCTCCGGCGCCCAGGGCCTTCATCACCCGGACCGGCAGGGTGATCTCCTGCATGGAGTAGCCCTCGTAGTAGTGGACCCGCCCCTGCATGGCCATGACCCGACGGCCGCCCAGCGTTCCGCAGACCAGCACGCCCTGGTGGCTGGTGGCGGTCGATTCCACGAAATGAGGCACCTCGCCGTAGGGGATGGTGCAGGATGATTCGATCCTGTCCCCCAGGTCCCCCAGGCCCGTGCCCAGAATCAGACCCACTTCCGGTTCCATGGCGCAACGCGAGCGGATGAACGCCGCCGCCTCCTCGATCCTGGTCCACAAGTCGCTCACCTGTCACCCCTTGCCGAAATCACCATCCCATGCCGCAGAGAAGCCCGCCAAGGCGGACCTCCCGGGAGAGAGGGCAAGTTAACATGACCCTGGAAAGCCACCAAGGAAAAAGCGGGAATCAGGGATTCCCGCCGGGAAAAAGCCGTTGCGGAGGCCGGCCGCTACACCGGCACGACCACATCCGGAGCCTGCTGCTCGGCAGGGGAAACCGCCGCCTCCGGGGCCTGCTCCGGGGCGTCCGTTACCACCGGTTCCACGGGGATCCCCATGGTGGCCATCTCCACCGCCTCGGTCAGGGAATTGACCACCTGCTCGGTGGCTTCATCGGTCAGCTCCGCCGCGGGCAGATCCTGCTCCTGGCCGGCGCCGGTGGTCAGGGGGGCGTAATCCCGCCACTGATCCTGAACGCCCGTATCCGCCGTGGAAGCCGTGGGCGCGGGAGCCGGTGCGCTGGGCGCGGTGGCCGCAGTGGGCACGGTGGCCGCCTCGGCAGCCGGTGCGGGGACGGTCTCCACCCCAGGGGCCGCCGTCGGGTACGAGGTCGCCACCGGAGGCGCCGCCGTCATGCCCTGGGTGGACGATCCCACATCGCCGGCCAGGAAATCCGTGTTCTCGGTCAGCCGACGGTCCTGGGCGGTGAAATCCTGCTCATGGGAGTCGACGAACTGGATCTGAGCCTGGGCCAGGGAGCGGAAACGGGCCAGATAGGTCTCCTTTTCCCGGCGGAGGTCCATCATTTCCCGCCGCAGCTGTTCGGTGCCCACGCGGGCCTCGGACATGATCTCCCGGGCCTGTTGCTTGGCCTGCTCGACGATGAGCCGGCCCTCCTCGGCCGCGTTCGCCTTGGTGTCGGCCATGACCTTCTGGGCGGTCATGAGCGTATCGCGCAAGGTGCCCTCCAGCTTGGTGTACTCGCTCAGCTTCTCCTCCTGCTTGGCGATCGTTTCCCGCAGGTTCTTGTTGTCCACCAGGACCATTTCGTATTCCTCGGACAGGGTGGTCAGGAACCCCCTGACCTCGTCGCTGTCATAGCCGCGCACGGCCTTGCGGAATTCCTGTTTACGCACATCCAACGGGGTGATTCTCATGGGGGTCTCCTCGGGACCGCACCGGTGGCGCCAGGCCCCGGGCAGGATAATGATTCGTGTCCGGGGTCAAACCCGGGCAATCAGATTCATCAGGAGACGGATCAAGAGCCATGCCAGAAGCGGGGAAAGGTCGATCCCCGGCAGGGGAGAGAGGATGCGCAGGGGCCGCAGAACCGGCTCGGTGAGCCGGATGACCCAATAAACGATCTCATTGCGGGAACCGGGGCTGATCCAGCTGATGATGACCCTGGCGATGATCAGCCAGGAATACACCTGCAGAAGCGCCAGTGCGAGCCGGGCTATGGCCATATCTCGACCTCCATGCCACGATTTTGGACGGCGGCGGGCCCGGCGATCCAGACGGGGCCCATGGACCGGATTTCAGCCGCGCGGGCCGAAGATCGCCGTCCCGATGCGGACCAGGGTGGAGCCCTCGGCGATGGCGGCCTCGAAATCACCGCTCATGCCCATGCTCAAGACCGGTAGCTCCAGGCCCGTGCCTGCACGGGCCTGCTCGTTGAGCTCGCGCAGCAGGGCGAAGGAGCGGCGTTGCCCGACCTCGTCGTCGCCGAAGCTGGCCATGCCCATCATCCCCTGGAGGGACAGGCCCGGCAGGGCGGCCAGATCGGCGGCCAGGGCCACGGCATCCTGCGGGGCCACCCCGTTTTTCTGGGGCTCGCCGGAGATGTTGACCTCCAGCAGAACGGCCTCCCGGTGCTGCCGGACCACCGCCAGGTCCGACAGGCGCCGCCCCAGTTCCAGGGAATCCACCCCGTGCAGCAGGGCGAACCGGCCGCCCGCCTTGCGGGCCTTGTTGCGCTGCAGATGGCCGATGAAATGCCAGCGCACCTGCCCCGCGTCGAGCCCGAGCCGTTCCAGCAGGTCCGGCAAGGCGTCCATGCGCTGCAGGGCGTCCTGGATACGGTTTTCACCCAGATCCCATTGTCCGGCCGCACAGGCCTCGGCCACCAGGGGAAGCGCGATGCGCTTGGAAACGGCCACCAACCGGACATCCTGCGGCTGCCGGCCCGCCTTGGCGCAGGCCGCGGCGATCCGTTGGCGCACCTGTTCCAACCTGACGGCCACCCCGGATCCGGCCATCTTGCTACCTCCAGTGCAGCAGCAGCGTCCCCGGATCCAACTCCAGGTGCACGTGGGGCAGATCGGTGCTGCCGTGCTCCTTGACGATCTTGACCCGCACGTGGTCCCCCTCGGGGCACAGGTTCACCATCACATCCACCAGCTCGTCATGCCGGGCCACCTTCAAGGGCACGCCGCGCTCGTCCGACTTCTGGTTTTCCCGATGGGTGTTGGTGCTGGTCCAGATCTCGGCTCCCCATTCGGCCCCCAGCCGGTGCAGCCCTTCCAGTTCCCAGGCCTCGGTGCTCTCGAAACGGGGCGTGCCGTCCATGACCACCATGTCGGGAGTGAACGCCGTCGCCTCCTTGAGGAAGGCCACCGACTGCTCCAGCTTCTCCAGCGAGAACAGGTCCCGGTTGTACACCAGGATGTGCCGGTTGCGCTCCATCCGCAGCTGCTTCTCCAGCACCTGCTCCAGCCCCAGGCTGGAAGCCATGGCGTTGAAGACCTGTTCGAAGAAACTGCTGATGTGCTCGACGCTCTCCTTGGTGGAGATGTAGAGCACCTTGCGGCCCTGCAGAAGCTGGTCCACGGCCAGCCCGATCAGGAACCCCGTCTTGCCGACCCCGGGCCGCGAGAGGACGACGCCCAGGTTGCCCGGGCCGAGACCGCCGCCGATGGCGCGTTCGAAAATGCGCACCGGACTCTTCTGGATCATGCTTTTCTCAGGCATGGTTTTCCTCACTGCTGCTGGTGTAACACCCTGCCACGGGCCGGTGCCCGTGCGCGGTCAATGTCCCTCGGCGCGCCGCGTCTGGTAGGCCTGGACCAGTTCCTCGGCCACCTCGGCCGGAGCCGGGGCGTAGCGCGCGAATTCCATGGTGAACTCCGCCTTTCCGGCCGTCGCCGAGCGCAAAACGGTGGCGTAGCCGAACATCTCGGCAAGCGGCACGTTGGCGTCCACACGGATGAAACCCTCGTCCTC
>JANTFX010000018.1 GCA_024763215.1 Candidatus Krumholzibacteriia bacterium
GTGCTGGGCCATTTCGATCCGGGGACCGATTTCGTCGATGTCGCCGGCACCTTCAACGACTGGGGCTCAAGCCCCCTGACGCCCCTGAGCGATGCCGACGGCGACACCGTCTACACCGTCACCATCGATGGTTTCACCCCGGGCGAGGCCATCGAGTACAAGTACCGCATCAACGGGCTGTGGGACGGCACCGAGGAATTCCCCGGCGTCGGCAACAACCGCCTCTACACCGTGCAGCCGGACGGCAACCTGCTGGACGTGTGGTACAACGACCTGGGCCCGGGCCAGGGGCAGGTGCAGCCGGGGCCGACCCGCTGGTGGAACGATGCGGTCTTCTACGAGATCTTCGTGCGCAGCTTCTGCGACAGCGACGGCGACGGCATCGGCGACCTGCCGGGCCTGACCTCCAAGCTGGACTACCTGAACGACGGCGACCCGGCCACCGATACCGACCTGGGCGTCACCGGCATCTGGCTCATGCCCATCAACGACTCGCCCAGCTACCACGGCTACGATGTCACCGATTACCTGTCCATCAACCCCGACTACGGCACCCTGGACGACTTCACGGCCTTCCTTGACGCCGCCCACGCGCGCGGGATCAAGGTCATCATCGACTACGTGATGAACCATTGCTCCGACCAGCACCCGTGGTTCACCGCGGCGCAGAACCTCAACCCCCAGTACCGCGACTATTTCCGCTGGTCGGCTACCGACCCCGGCGAGACCGGACCCTGGGGCCAGGACGTGTGGCACTACGACCCGAGCGGCTACTACTACGGCCTGTTCACCGCCGCCATGCCCGATCTGAACTACGACACCCCCGCGGTGAAGGACGCCATGTTCACCACCGCGAGCTGGTGGCTCGAGACCATGGGCGTGGACGGTTTCCGCCTCGATGCGGTGCTGTACATCGACGAGGATCCGGGCCAGCTGATGAACACGCCCGGGACCCTGCAGTTCTGGCAGGATTTCGGGGCCCAGGTCCGCGCCACCAATCCCGAAGCGTTGACCGTGGGCGAGGCGTGGACCGGCAGCAGCACCGTGGTCCAGTACGTCACCGACGACCGCCTGGATCTGTGCTTCGAGTTCGACCTGTCCTACGCCATGCTGGACGCGGTGAACTGGTCGGATGCCGGCGGCGCCGGCTTCAAGGCCGACCAGGTCTACAACCTTTACCCCTACCTGCAGTTCGCCACTTTCCTGACCAACCACGACCAGGACCGCTCGTTCAACACCCTGGGTCTGGACGAAGGCAAGATGCGGGCGGCCGCCGCGCTGTACCTGTCCCTGCCCGGGGTTCCGTTCGTGTACTACGGCGAGGAGATCGGCCTGCAGGGCACGGGCGCCGACCCCAACAAGCGCGCGCCCATGCAATGGGACGGAACCGCCGGTGCGGGCTTCAGCACCGGCACCCCCTGGGAACCCGTCGGTCCGGGTGCCGGCACCTACAACGTCCAGGCCGAAGACCCCGACCCCGGCTCCCTGCTCAGCTGGTACCGCAAGCTGATCGGCGCCCGCAATCAATCCTCGGCTATGCGCCTGGGAACCTTCTCGCTCCTGTCCGCCTCGGACCCGGCGGTGCTGGCGTTCATGCGCGCAGATTCCCTGCAGACGGTGCTGTGCCTGGTGAACCTCGGGCCGTCAAGCAACGGCGATCTTACCGTCACCGGATCGGCCGCGACCCTGGCCCCAGGCGATTATCTGCTGACCGACCTGCTGGATCCTGCCCCATCCCTAGCAGTAACCGTCGCCGCCGACCATTCCCTCACCGGTCTGGACCTGGCCGGCTACGGGGCGCACCTGTACGAGCTCACCGGCGCTTCGGGGGTGGGCCGGGAGCCCGGCGCCGCACCGGGTCTGGGCCTGTTGCTGGAGCAGAACACACCCAACCCCTTCAATCCCGCCACGACCATCACCTACAACCTTCCCACAGATAACCGTGTCCAGCTGGGCATCTACGATCTGCAGGGCCGCCGGGTGGTCCGCCTGCTGGACGAGGTGCAAACCGCGGGCAGACAACAGACACGGTGGCACGGCACCGATGCCAACGGCCAACCCGTGGGTTCGGGGGTGTACCTGGTGCGCCTGGCCGTCGGCGCGCAGAGCCGCACCTCGCGCATGCTGCTGCTGAGGTAGGACCGTATCGTTACAAAGTCCCTGCGGTAAATGATTTCCCGGCACAAGAGGACAGGGGATGCCCTAGGCCCCGAAGAAGTTCATGGGATCGTACCCGTCGGCATCCTCGCCGTAGGCGTCCACATCTTCCTCGCCGATGATGAAGGTGGCGTGGGTGCCGAACACGCGGCTGAACTCCACCCGGCGCGGCGCGTGGCTGCCCACATGCAGCTCCAGGACGGCCAGGCTGTCGTCGGCCGCCGAGGTCAGGTTCGCGTGGCATAGCGGGCAGGAAAACGCGATGGTCTCACCGGTGTGCAGATGCGCTTCCATGCTGTCGTCGCAGAGGTACTTGTAGTTGCCCGGCTGGGGGCTGATCAGCACCAGGCCCTTGGCCTTGCCGGTGTCGGCGATGAGCAGGATCTTGACGTTGGGGTTCAGCACACCCTGGCAGTGGGAGCAGACGAATTTTTTCTTCATAACGGCGACCTCACCGAAAGAAAGGCAGCACTCCGCATGGATTGATCATCCTGATTATGTAGGATGGCCGCATCTGAAAATAGTGAAAAATCTGAAGTATGCGACTGGACCCCGGGTTAAGGGTTGATCTGCGGGTCTTTCTCCCCCCTGGGGGCCTCGGCGGGCTGTTCCGGGCAGGCCCCCGGCAACCCCTCCAGATCCTGCAGGGTCTGCTTGCCCGCCAGAGGACAATCCCCGCTGGAAGCGCAGGTGGCGCAGATCTTCTTGGCACGCACCGCGCGGACGATGGAGCGGATCGCCCACACTCCAGCGACCAGCACGATCGCCCCGACGGCGATGCTATCCCACGCGATCCTCATCATGCGCCCCCCAGGCCCAGCAGCAGGCCGCCGTGGTAGACGAGAAACGCCACGATCCAGGCCAGCGTCGTCAGCCCCAGGTTCTGGGCCACCGCCCACTTGAGCGAGCCGGTCTCCTGGCGGGTGATGGCGAAGGTGGCGATGCACGGGGTGCTGATCAGGGTGAACAGCATGATGCAGAACCCCACCAAAGGCGAGTAGCGTTCGCGCAGCCGGGTCCGCAGAACCTCGGAGGTCTCGTCGGCCTGCCCCACCGCGAACACGATGCCCATCTGGGCCACGAACAGCTCCTTGGCCGGCAAGGCGCCCACCAGGGCGGTGCCCACCCGCCAGTCGAAACCCACCGGCTTGAGCACCTTTTCCAGCGCCCGGCCCACGCGCCCGGCGATGGAATAGCTGAGCTCGGCCGACTGGATCTGGACCGGATCCTTCAGCTCGCCGAAGTGGGTGTCGGCGGCGATGGTCGTCTTGTCGAAACCCGCGGGGACCACGTAATCCGCCGGCGGCTTGGGGTAGAACGTCAGGAACCACATGATGATCGCCGCGCCCAGGATCACCGTGCCGGCCTTCCTCAGATACAGCTTGGCCCTCGTCCACATCTGCATCAGCAGGCTGCGGACCGTCGGCATCCGATAAGGCGGCAGCTCCATGACGAACGGCGTGTTGTCGCCCTTGAACAGGGTGGCCCGCAGCAGGCGCGCCCCCACCAGGGCCAGCACGATGCCGGTCACGTAAATGATCCACAGCACCGGCCCGTGCCACTTGGCGGGAAAGAAAGCGGGGATCATCAGGGCATAGATGGGCAGCCGGGCGCCGCAGCTCATCAACGGCAACACCATGATGGTGATCAACCGGTCGCGTCGCGATTCGAGGGTCCGTGTGGCCATGATCGCGGGCACCGTGCAGCCGAAGCCAATCAGCAGGGGGATGAAGCTCTTGCCGTGCAGGCCCACCTTGCTCATGAACCGGTCCATGACGAACGCGGCGCGGGCCATGTAGCCGGTGCCCTCGAGGATGGCGATGGCCAGGAACAGCAGCACGATGTTGGGCAGAAAAACGAGCACGCCGCCCACACCGCCGATGATCCCGTCGACCAGCAGCGAGCGCAAGGGGCTCGCGCTGCCGGCAGGCCAGAACCCGTCGATGAAACCGCCCAGAGCCGTGAAACCGCGGTCGATGAGGTCCATGATGGGGTTGCCGAGCCCGAAGGTCATGGTAAAGGCGGCATACATCAAGACCAGGAAGATGGGCACGCCCCACACCGGGTGCATGGTCCAGCGGTCGACGCGGTCGCTGATGGTCGGGCCGTTTTCCTTCACCTGGGACAGGGTGCCGTCGCACAGGGCGTGGATGGTCTCGTAACGCTTGGCCGCCAGGATCGTGTCGGGGGTCTGGTCGGGATCGGCGGCGGCGAATTCCTCGGCGATGCGGGAGACCTCGCGCCGCACTTCCGGGTCATTGATCTCCTCCAGCACCTTCGGGTCCTGCTCCAGCAGCTTGACCGCCCGCCACCGCGAGGCGTCTTCAGCGGGCAACAGGGCGCAGATCCGAGCCAGGTACGGCTCCACCAGCTCGCCGTAATCCACCTGCACCTTGCCGCTTCCCTCTTCCAGCCTGGTCAGAAATTGCGGGGCGGGGGATGACTTGCGGCACAGGTCAACCGGCCCCGGCAGGGAAACGCCGTGGATGGCCACCTTCGTCACCATGGCAATGAGCTCGTCCATGCCCCGGCCCCGGTTGCCCACGGTCGAGACGACGGGCACGCCCAGGCGCCGCGCCAGCAGGTTGGTATCGATGCGCAGCCCGCGGTCACGGGCCACATCCGCCATGTTCAGCACCACCACAACGGGCAGGCCGATCTCCAGCAGCTCGGTGGTCAGAAAGAGGTTGCGCTCCAGGTTCGAGGCGTCCACCACGTCGATCACCACATCCGGCTTGTGGTTGAGCAGGAAGTCGCGGGCCACCAGCTCCTCGTCCGAAAACGCCGTCAGGCTGTAGGTGCCGGGCAGGTCGAAAAGCTTCAGGCTCCAGTCCCCGCGGGTGACCGTGCCTTCCTTCCACTCGATGGTCACGCCCGGGTAGTTGCCCACGTGCTGGTGGGCCCCGGTCAGGCTGTTGAAGATGGTGGTCTTGCCGGAGTTGGGGTTGCCGGCCACGGCGACGGTGATGGTCTTGTCCAGGGTGCCCGGCATGAGGTTTCCTATTCGACTTCCATGCGCGAGGCCATGCCGCGGCCGATCACCACGCGGCTGCCCTTGACCGCGATCACGAAGGGACCGTGCCCCGAGTTGCGGATCACTTCCAGTTCCGTGCCCGGCAGCAGCCCCAGAGACGCCAGCCTGCCGCGCAGCTCCTGGCCACCGTCCACGACCCTGAGAATCGCCTTGGCCCCCTCCTGCACCTTGGTCAACGGCATCATGGTTCCTCCGCAAGCGGGCCGTTCGGGCTCGCGTTGTTGTGGTTACTGGTTGCGGCATCGCCGGCAAGGGTTTCCGGATCCAGGCTCTGCCCGCAGGTGTCACGGCCGCAGGTAAGCTCACCCGAGCCGGGGTTGCGGCCGCAGAAGAACCCCACCTCATCGTCCCAGCGCACGTCGTTCAAGGGGCACTGGTCGAAGTACTCCACGAATTTCAACAGACGATCCAGGATATGGCCGCTGATGCTGTGCTCCATGCGGCAGGCGCCCTCGTCCGCCTCATCCTCGTCCAGGCCCAGCACCCGGGTCAGGAAGGCCTTCATGGTGGTGTGCTTCTTGACCACCTCCAGGGCCACGCGCCGGCCGGGATCGGTCAAGGTGATCACGTCGTAGGGGGCGTAGTTCACCAGGTCGCGTTCGGACAGGGCCCGCAGCGCCTGGGTCACCGAGGAGTTCTGCACCCCCAGGGCCTGGACCAGGTCCTTGGCCCGGGCCGCGCCCTTGGCGGTTTCGGTGTGGTAGATCGCCTCGAGATAGTCCTCGAGGCTGGCGCTGATGGGAGAATTCCCGGCCATGCTTACTTACCTCCTGGGGTAATGGTAATGCAATTTTTCAATAGGGACAAAAAATTTTTGTTGAGACTAAAATTATTAAACAAGAATCAGTTCTTATTGGATACCGAGGACCTGCCCGCCAGGGAATCGAGGATCCGCCTGGCCTCCGCGGCCACCCCGGGGAAGGCCAGGGCCCGGTCGAGATCCTGCCGGGCCAAAGCGGGTCGGTCCAGCCTCAGGGCGCTGTAACCCATCAGCAGATAGCCTTTTCCGAATCCGGGGTCAACCGCCACCGCCGCCTGCAGGCCCTGGCGGGCCCGATCCGGCCGGTGGGCGGCCAGCCAGAAGGAGGCCAGGCGTTCCTGGTCGTTACGCCACCGTCTGACGGCGCTGGTGTCCTCGGCGGCGGCAACCGGGGCATGAGCCAGCGCCCGCTCGTAGCAACGCGCCGCCTGCAGGGGCACGCCGCAGGCGCCATACAGGTCCCCCAACCGGCGCAGCTTATCCGGGCCGAGGGGTTCGAGGTAATCCTCGATGGTCAGATAGACCGCCCCGGCCCTGTACCGCTGCCGTGATGCGGCGTAAGCGGCGGCCAGGTCCCAGGCCTCCGGGTCGGATGCGAAGTCCGCCACCATCCCATCCAGGTACGGTTCGGCCGCTCCCGGCCGCGTGCTCTGCAAATCCGCGGAGATCAGGGCGCGGTACCAGTCCAGTTCGGCGTGGGCGCGTAGGTCCCTGACCAGCTGCGCCAGCACCCGGACCGCCGCGTCGGGCTTGCCGGCCAGCACCAGGCACACGCCCTGGTAGTGCCTCAGCTCCGGATCGGGTGCGGGCGTCAGCGCGGACCCGCGGCCGAAGCCCTCGGCGGCCAGGTCGTACGAGCCCTGCCCGTAGGCGACCTCGCCCAGCTTCAACCAGGCCCGGGCGAACCTGGGCTCCAGGGCCACGGCCCGGCGCAGATCGCCCAGCGCGGAATCCGGTTGTTCCAGGGCCAGACGACCCAGGGCGCGCTCGAAGCGCAGCAGGTGGTGATCACGGTCCGGATGCCCCTCCAGCCAGCGATCCAGGGCCGCGACCGCCCCGGCCGCGTCACCCCCCTCGAGCCGGGTGCGGGCCCGGAACAGGACCTCGCGCGCGCGGCCGGGCAAGTCGGTGCCTGACTCGATTTCCGCCTGCACCGCAGCGCGCTGGTCCGCGGCGGCCGCAGCCGCCGCACAGACGCCGGCGACAAGAACCATCACCAGCGGCAGCAGGACCAGCGTTCGTTTCATGGCGCCTCAGTTGATGGTGAACACGACCCGGGTGACGACCCAGGACGGCACGGCGCGCCCCTCCAGCCTCCCCGGCGAGAATTGCCAGTGGGGCACCGCGTCCAGGGCCGCCTGGTCGAAAACCCCCGGCGGCTGCGCGTCGAGGATCTCCACCGAACCCACCGAACCGTCCGCCTGCACCAGCAGCTTCACCTGGACGTAGCCCTCGATGTTCCGCTGCCGCGCCTTGAAGGGGTAGACCGGGGTGGTGCGCACCACTGCCCGGGGCGGCTCGTCCAGGTCGCCCTGGGCGAAGACGAAATCCCCCAGCCGGGGTCCACCGGCGAACAGCTTGGGATTCAACTCCACCTGCACCGACCCCAGGTCGGGCATTTCCAGGCGGGGCGGGGCCAACTCCGGAGTGAAATCCAGGGCCGCAGGCGGGGGCGGTTCCGCCGGGGGCGGCGGCTCGGGCTCCGTTTCCTGCGGGGCGGGTTGTTCGAGGGCCACCAGCTTGACCGGCACGGGGCGGATCTCAGGCGGCATCACGGGCTTGTCCCCGGCCAGCAACGCCGCGCCCGCCAGCAGCAACAGGTTCAACAGCAGGGCCCCAGCCAGCGCCGGCACCAACGCCGCATGGCCGCGCAGGTTCATTGGATGCCCTCGCGGCTGGCGGCCAGGCTCACCGACTGCGCCCCGGCCAGGCGGCACTGGTCCATGGCCTGGACCACCACGCCGGTGCTGCTGTTCTTGTCGGCGACCACGACGACCCCCGCCTCCGGATCATCGGCCAGGGCGCGTTCGATCAGCCCGCGCACGCTGCGCACGTCCACCCGCTTGCCCTCGAAGTAGATGTGCCCGGCTGCGCTGACGCCCAGCATGATGGTGGCGTGCTGGTTCACCCCGGCCGTCGCCGCGGTCGAACGCTGCACCTCGATGCCCGTCTCGCGCACGAAGCTGGTGGTGACCACGAAGAAGATCAGCAGCAGGAACACCATGTCGATCATGGGCCCCATGTTGATGGAGACCTCGCCGCCCCCGCGCAGGGATTTGCGCACATCGATCATGACGCCTCCTCCCGGGGGCCCAGGCTGCGCGCCCGGGCCGCGGCCGCCTCGTCCACGGCGTTCTGCAGCCGGCGGGCCAGCTCGCGCAAACGGCCGCCCATGAACAACCCCGGAATGGCCACCAGCAGCCCCGTCTGGGTGGTGATCAGGGCCACCGAGATGCCTCCGGCCAGGGCGCGGGCGTTGCCGGTGCCGAACACCGCGATCACATCGAAGGTCTGGACCATCCCCAGCACCGTGCCCAGCAGCCCCAGCAGCGGGGCCACCGCCGCCAGGATCGAGATGGCCGCCAGCCGGTTGTCCAGCGAGCGCCTCAGGTGCAAGGCGCACTCGCCGAGGATCTCGCGGTCCAGGTCCCCATGCCCCGGGATGCCGGCTCGCTTGCGCGCGAACAGCGCATCCAGGCGCGCGCCCGGCCCTTCCCCGCGCCGCCACGCCGCGAACTCGCGCCAGCGGTCCAGGATCAGGGTCCACATCACCACCGACACGGCCAGCAGCGGGACCATGACCCAGCCGCCCTGGACCAGATACGTGCGGATCTGCCAGAAGGCCTCCGTCACCGCCGGGCCTCCCCGACGGCCTTCTGCTTCTGGATGATGTTGGTCAGCTGCACGGCCTTCTCCTCCATGTCCCCGATCAGGTGGTCGGCCCGCCGCGAGATGTACGCGTGCAGCAGCATGATGGGGATGGCCACGGCCAGGCCCAGCTCGGTGGTGATCAGGGCCTCGCTGATGCCGCCGGACATGAGCTTGGGATCGGAGGTTCCGAACAGGGTGATGACCCGGAAGGTGTCGATCATGCCGGTGACCGTGCCCAGCAACCCCAGCAGGGGCGCCACCGCGCCCAGCACCGCCAGGATGGCCACGCCCTTCTGGATGCGCGGCAGCTCGTGCAGGATGGCCTCCTGCAGCACGGTCTCCAGGGTGCCGCGGTCCTTGTCGCGCGCCTCCAGGCCCGCGCGCAGCACGTGGATCACCGGCCAGTTGCGGCCAGCATGCCGGGAGACGATGCGCCGGCAGCCCTCCCAGTCGCCCGCCTCGGCCAGCTCGTTGACCTGGCCCATGATGCGGTCGGTGTTGCCGTGGACCCGGCGCAGGAACACGATGCGCGAGACCACGATGACCAGCGCTGCCAGGGCGATCAGGAAGATGGGCCAGACAACCGGCCCCCCGGCGCGGATCTGGTCCCCGAACCCCGTGTGGAAGGTAAGCTGCCGCAGCGCCGAACCGCCGCTGATGTCCACCGGCAGATCATCCGTCTTCCCGTCCAGGTACTTTCCCAGCTTGCTGCGGATCCGGTGGGACGGCAGGGACGCCAGGGCGAACAGCTGTTCCTTGTCCGGCGACCAGTCCAGGAAACCGGTTTCGGCGGATGTCCTGTAAACAGACGTGAACTTGCCCACCTGCAGCACCCGGCCCGTGGTCTCGTGCCCGTCCCTGCCGACGAAGGGCTCGTCCCGCAGGGTCACCTGCCCCGACCTGCTCATCTCGTCCAGGAACACCGTCGACATGGCCGAGATGTCGTCCAGGTCGGGGAAGTACCCTTCGCGCAGCAGGCCGCGTACGGTATCCAGGCGGTCGGGCCGGCCCGCGCTCAATGGTGAAGCTTTCAGCAGGGATTCCAGCTCCCGTGCCGACACCCGCACGTTGCCGGAGATCTCCTTGAGCCCCAGCTCGCGCCGGCCCCACGCGGCCTCCAGTTTCTTCTGCCGCGCCAGGCCTTCCCGCTCCCGCCGGTCCAGATCATCCAGGGCCGCCTGCCGGTCCTTCTCCTCTTGTTCCAGGCGCGCCACGGCGGCGCGCAGGCTGTCGCGGTCGGCAAAGATGCGTTGCTCGGTGAGGCGAGCCTCCTCCGTGGCCTCCCGGCGATCGGCGGCCGCCTTGCGGGCCGCCTCGCGGATGTCCTGGGCCGAGGCCGTCCCGGCCGCGGCCAGCAGAGCCAGCACCGTCAGTACCGGCAGCACCGAGAAAGCAAGCAGGCGCTTCATGGCGCCACCTCCTGCGACGCGCCGATCCTGCCTACCGGCAGGTCGGTCAGCTCCACCGGACGCACCCGCGCGGCCATGTCCATGGCCAGGGCAATGCTGCGGCGCTCACCTGAGCCCGCCGCGACCCACTGCGACCGGCCCTGGTCATACACCCCGCCCTGCTTGCGGTCGGGCGTCATCCAGAACAGGGCCACCCGCCCCAGGCGCAGCACATCCGCGTACACCGGAACGCCATCGACCTCGATCTTGTCCTGGTACACCTCGACGGTTGAGCCGTAACCGGTTTCCACCTGCAGGGCCTCGAGCAGACGCCGCAGTTTCTCGGCCGGCACCAGATCGGAACGGGCCAGGTCTTCGCGCAGGGTCTGCAACCGGAAGGCGCGCTCCTGAGGCAGAAACGGCAGGCTGCCGTGGACGGATTGTTCCAGGCGCCCCAGGATCATCTGCAGGGTGTCCTGCAGGCTGCCTTCGAGGCGGTCGGCCTCGCGCAGCCGCCGCTCCAGCTCGGCCACCCGCGCCTCCACGGCCTGGACGCGGCGCTGGCGGGCGTCCTGTTGTTCCTGCAGCCACTCGATGCGGGAGGCGGCCAGCCGGTAGCGCCTGACGAGGTCGTCCTTCTCTCGGGCCCAGGCGTCCTCTTGTTGCTGGGTCTGCTGCCTGATCTTGACGGTGCCGTCAACGGTGTCGCGGACGGCGGTGCCGCTCTGGGCCTGGGCAAGGCCCGAGGAGGCGACCGCAAGAGCCGCCGCCAGACCGATGGCCCGCAGCCAGCAGGCCTGCCGCCGGCTGGGAATGTCAATGGGTGGAATCGAAGCCATGGCCGCCCCGTCAGCCCTCACTCGAGCGAGGGCGCAAATGAGTTGAAGAAGTCCTGATACTCCCGGGTCTCCCACAGGCCGCCCTGCATGTTCCAAGCGGTCAGCAGGTAGATGTCCGGCCCGCTCAGCAACCCCCTGACCCACAGCTGCCCGCTGCTACCGGGCTGGACCGCCCGCACATCGATGCCCTCGACCTTCCGGCCGTCCGGGAATTCCTTGGCCACCGGGGATTGTTTCTCGATCCGGACACCGAACTGCTCGATGACCTTGCGCACCTGCTGCAACACCTGATCCGGGCCCGGGTCGCCACCCACGCCGTCGGTGAGGTGGAAGATGGTGGTCACCGAACAGCCCTCGCCCTTGCGATCGAAACGGTCACAGGAAACCACCAGCACCCGGACCGCCTCGGGGCTGTCCTCATCGACGGGATTCTGGTCGTCCCCGTTGAGGCGCTGATGGATCTTGGCGCAACCGCCGGGCATCATGACCTGAAAGCGGCCTATGTCGGACTTGTACAGGTACGGGGTGTTCTTGCTCTTGAGGTTGTTGTCCGGGGACGTGATGCCCACATCCGAAACCTGGGCGCCGGCCGGCGGGGCCGTCACGCCCCAGGCCAATACAATCATCATGATCAAGACGGCACGAACGGACATGACTTCTCCTCGGCGAACCGGCTGCGGGCCATCAGGCCAGCAACTCCTCCACCTGGTCGATGAGAGACCCGAACAGCGCGATCACATCCTCCACCGGGCCCGGCGTGGCCAGATCCACGCCGCCCAGCAGGACGGTCGCCACGGGGTAGCGGCTGCATCCTGAACGCAGGATGTCCAGGTACTGTTCCCGTTCCCGCGGTCCGCCACCGAGGACCTTGCGCGAGAGGGCCACCGCCGCCGCATAGGCCGTGGCGTACTGGTAAACATAGTAGTTGTAGTAGAAATGGGGTATCCGCATCCAGGTCAGAGGGCTGCGCTCGGGATCGAACGCCACCCCCGGCCCCCAGTACCGGTGCAGCAGCTCCAGGTACAGCTCGTTGAGCGCGGCCACAGTCAGGGTTCCCCCCTGCTCGGCCAGGCGGTGCATGCGCAGCTCGAACTCCGCGAACATCGCCTGCCGGAACACCGTGCCGTTGATCTGGGACAGGTGGTAATCCAGCAGGTAGAGCTGACGTTGCGGATCCTGGTTTTGCTTGAGCAGGTGATCCATCAGCAGCAGCTCGTTGAAGGTCGAGGCCACCTCGGCGGTGAAGATGGGATAGCTGCCGTAGACGTAGGGCTGGTTGTGCACCGTCAGCCAGGAATGCATGGAATGGCCCAGCTCGTGGGCCAGGGTGAAGGTGTCCCCCAGCTGGTCCGACCAGTTCAGCAGGATGTACGGCGGCGTGTCGTAGACCCCGTTGGAGTAGCCCCCGCCCCGCTTGCCCGCGTTCTCGTGGACATCGATCCAGCCGTCGGCAATGCCGCCGCGCACCGTGGCCACATATTCCTCGCCAAGGGGCGCGAACGCCTCCAGCAACACCTCGCAGGCCTCGTCGTACGTGAATTTGAACTCGCCGCTGGTGAACAGGGGAACCGCCAGGTCGTATTCCTGCAGCGGGTCGAGCTCCAGCACGCGCTTTTTCAGGGCCGTGTAGCGGTGGATGGTTTGCCGGTTCCGGTCGATGGTCTCCAGCAGGGCGTGGTAGACCTCCGGGGGCACGGCATCCGGGTGCAGGCTCGCGGCCAGGGTGTCCTCGTGCCGGCGGGCGCCGGCGAAGAAGACATGGTTCTTCACATTGGCGTCCATGTTGGCCGCCAGGGTGTTCCGCGCCCGGCCGTAACCGTCCAGGAACTTCTCATAGGCCTCCCGGCGCAACCTGCGGTCGGGAGACTTGATGAACTTGTAGTAGCGAGCCTTGGTCAACACGACCTGCCGGCCGTCCTCGTCCGTGACCGCCTCCAGCTTCAGATCCGCGTTGTCGTAGGCGTTGAAGACCTGGGCCGCCCCGCGGGCCATGAGCCCGGCCGAGGCCAGCAGGGCTTCCTGTTCCGCCGGCAGGGTGTGGGCGCGCGCGCGCTGGATGTCGTCGAAGAAATGGCGGTAGATTTCCAGCTCAGGCTCGCGGTCGATGAAATCGTCGAGGGTTTCCGGGGCCACCGCCAGCAGCTCGGACTCGAACCAGCTCGTGGCCTCATTGAAGGCCACCGACAGGGTTCCGGCCCGGCCCTTGCGCTCGAGGTTTTCGCTGATCCGCGTATCCTCGTCGCTCTTCATGGAGGCGTGGACATGGACCTTTTCCAGCGTGCGCTGGACTGCGTGAATCCTGGTGATGGCCTGCAGCAGGGCGGCCGGACCCCGGGACAGGGTGCCCTGAAGGGCCGCCAGGTCGGGCAGGGCCGCCTCGACCTCGTGGAAGCATTCTTCCCAGCTCTGGGCATCGGGAAAGATCTTCTCGAGCTTCCACTTGTAGCGGTCGGGGATGGCCTCACGGGGCACCGGTGCGCCGGCGGCGCCCTCGGTATCCCGGGAGAAGGCCGGTTTCAACACCTTATGGGACATGGAATCCTCCCGTTGACGGATTCACCGGAGATTCGGATCAACTTCAGTCAAGGGAGGATAAGTCAAGCGGGAGGCTATGCCAACCCGGGAGAAAAGAATCAGGGCGCCTGATGAGGCGCCCCGGGGCCGGTTGCTGCGCTTCCCGCTGCGGCGGGGTCAAGCCGAGGGCTGGTCCGCCAACAGGCCGAGCCTGTCGAGGACCGCCATGAAGTTGCGCTTGAGGATGGGCTTGACGATATAGTCGTCGGCCTGGGCGGCCAGGCTCTCGGCGATGACGTCCTGCTTGTCCAGGGCGCTGTTCATCACGATCTTGCAACGCTGCTCGGGTGCAAGCCCATGCTGATCCTCGAGGTCACGAATGCCCTTGAGGACCTCCTGGCCGTCCATGCCTGGCATCATGACGTCCAGGCAGATCAGCTGGTAATGATCGTTGTTGTCCAGAGCCGAACGCACCGAGGCCAGAGCCTCTTCCCCGTTGATGGCAACCTCGCAGGTGCCGATGCCCTCGAGATATCTGGTGAGCAGGCGGCGGCTGATGAAGTCGTCTTCCACGATCAGGATTTGCATCATCTGTTCCTTACGCTTGTCTCCGGCGGAAAGGTAAAACCGGAGGTCGGGCGAGTATTATTCAGGTCCCGTTCTCCGGAACCTGCCTTCCTGACCTGATTGTCGGAATTTCCAGGGAAAAGTTGAATCTTTTTTTCGCAAGAAGGTTATTGATGATCACAGGTTGGATCATTCTTCCCGTAGACGGATCGGAGCACCAGGCATGGGCCTTCTCGGCACCTTGATGGGCGGCAGCATCGGTTTTTTCCTTTTCGGCCCCTTGGGGGCCATCATCGGCGGGGCCATCGGGTCGAACCTCGATGATAACCGCGGGCGGCCAGGGCGCGCCCGTCCCGGCATGGGCGGGGGCCTCGGGGGCGGGAATCCGCGCCCCGGAGCCCGCACCGGCCGTTTCAACCCCCTGGAGGCCCAGCAGGCCTTCCTGGTGGCCATGATCTCCCTGGCGGCCAAGGTCGCCAAGGCCGACGGCCACGTCACACCGGAGGAGATCCGCTCTTTCGATCAATTCCTCCAGCGGAACCTGAACATGCCCGCGGCGGAGAGGAAGGTCGCCGCCAGGATCTTCAACGAGGCCCGCGACTCCGACATCCCCGCGGCCGAGTTCGCGCGGCAGATTCGCGGGATCGTCGGGCCCCAGCGGCAGCGCCTGCGCGACCTGGTCACCCTCTTGCTGATGATCGCCCTGGCCGACGGCCGGTTGCACCCGGCCGAGGAGGCGCTGATCCGCGAGGTGACCCGTGAGATGGGCCTTTCGGACCTGGACTACGACAACGCCCTGAAGACGCTGCGGCCCGAGGGGTCGCTGGACTGGGCCTACGCCGCTCTGGGCGTGCTGCCGGACGCCGACCCGGCGCGCATCAAGTCCGCCTACCGCAAGCTGGCCAAGGAGTACCATCCCGACACCCTGGCCGGCAAGGGCATGAGCGACGACTTCCGCAAGTTCGCCGCCGAGAAGATGCGCACCGTCAACAACGCCTACGACGCCATCCGCAAGGAACGTGGATTCTGATGCCGGAGTTGCCCGAAGTCGAGAACGTGGGCCGCGCGTTGCTGGAAAACCTGCGGGGACGCCGCCTGACCGGCATGACGGTGCGCTTTGGCGGGGTGCTGGAGCCCTCGCCGCGCGCGGTGCGCCGTGTGCTGGTCGGGGCGCGCCTGACGGACCTGCACCGCCGCGGCAAGTACCTGATCCTGCACTTCGAGCGGCAGGACGGCAAGCCCGCCTACCTCATGGTCCACCTGCGCATGACCGGCCAGATCTTCATCCTGGACGGGTACATCCCCGACAACCACGTGCACGTCATGCTGGATTTCGAGGGCCTGCCCGTGCACTACCGCGACATCCGCAAGTTCGGCCGCCTGACCCTGGTCGAGGATGGTTACCAGCCGGCGGCCATGGCGCACATCGGCCCGGATATGCTGACGGTGCGCCCTCGCGAATGGCTGGAGCGCATCGCCGGCCGCCTCGCCCCCGTCAAGGCCTGCCTGCTGGACCAGGGGATCGCCTCGGGCCTGGGGAACATCTACGTGGACGAATCGCTTTTTCTGGCGCGGGTGCACCCGCTGGCCCGGCCCATTGATATGGACGAGGCGACCTTGCGCGAAGTGCTGCGCCGGGCCAAGCAGGTCCTGCGCCTGGCCATCCGCCACGGCGGCACGACGTTCATGAACTTCACCAACTTCCGGGGCCGGCCGGGCAACTTCCGCCGCAAGCTGCGGGTGTACGGCCGCGCGGGGCAGGAGTGCCGCGATTGCGGCGCCACCCTGGAGAAGATCACAGTGGCCGGCAGGGGAACCGTATTCTGTCCGGGGTGTCAGGGGGAGCCCGGCGAAGCCTGATCCCATTCTGGGGAATTTTCCACAACAAATTGTATACTGTATAATTGGCGCTATTTTGTAAATAACACCTAAATATAGCCATCTTGATCCCCCGGGGGTGATATTTGCGTCCTGGAGGCCCGGGAGCCAAGGAGGGCGGACGGGCCGGAAGGCCGAGGTTGCCGGAGCCAGGAGGGCGCAGGCAACCGTCCATTTGGCAAGCACTTATGGTGTGCCAGGCCCGTATCGCCAGCTTCGATCATACCGGTGGACACAATTTCCGAGGCACAAGGGGGATCATTCACACGCAGGAATCCGGCCGGGGCAGGCCCGCGATCCGGCACGCCCCCTTGGCCGGACCGGCGGGAAAAAGATCGTAGATACGCTGGAGAGAAAGGCCCGTCTCCTTGCACAGCACCCTGATCATGGGCGCCGCGCTGTGGGCGGCATGGTGGGCGCGCAGGAACTCGATGACCTTCCAGTGGTCGGCGGTCAATTCGCCCAGGCCGTCTTCCTCGGCCAGGGCCGCAGCGACTTCCGGCGACCAGTCCCCGGCGCGGGCCAGATATCCCTTGTCGTCCAGTTCGATGCGGGTGCCACCGTGGTTGAATTCCGGCATGTGAACCTCCTGACCCGCGAAGCATCGGTGAATAACGCAACGGCAAATTAGCGGCCTTCAGGAACCTCCGCAAGCCTTTTGAGCAGGGAGCCCCGACCATTGACGTAAAAAAAATCAACACATAAAAACCCTATGTCCAAATTTAATACGTTACCATACAACAGATTAACAACAAAACACAGCAAACCGGTATCAATTTGTTTATTTTTTAACTTGATAACACCCCCCACATGGTACAATTGAATTATTCAACATTCCTTGTGTCGGGTACCCTTCGCTTCGCAAAGGAGCTCTCATGTCCACCTATGCCCTGCTATTCGACCAGAGCCTGTGCATCGGGTGCGGCGCCTGCGAGCAGGCCTGCCAGTCCGAGCACGACCAGCGTCCACACAAACCTGACAAGCTGGACCACGATTCCTTCACCTGGGTCGAAGACCTGGGCCATGACCAGTACGCGCGCCATCTCTGCATGAGTTGCGAGAATCCGACCTGCGTCTCGGTCTGCCCGGTGGGAGCCCTGGAGAAGAACTCCCTCGGTCCGGTGACCTGGGATGCCAAGAAGTGCATCGGCTGCCGCTATTGCATGATGGCCTGCCCCTTCGAGATCCCCAAGTACGAATGGCACGAGCCGAACCCCCGCATCCGCAAGTGCGACATGTGCGTGCACCGGGTCACAAAGGGCATGCCCACGGCCTGCGCCAGCATCTGCCCCACCGGCGCTACGAATTTCGGCACCCGCGAGGCCATGCTCAAGGAAGCCCACCGCCGCCTGAAGAAATACCCCGAACGCTACACGGGCGAAGTCTACGGAGAGAAGGAAGCCGGCGGCACGGGCGTGTTGATGCTGCTTACCAAATCCCCATCCGAATCCGACCTGCCTGACAACGTGCCCCAGCACGACATGCCCCACCTGACCTGGAACGTCCTGGAAAAACTGCCCCAGATCATTCCGGTGTGGGGCGCCTTCCTGGGCGGCATGTACTGGCTGGGCAACCGCAAGAACGAGGTCGCCGCCCATGAGCGGGAAGAACTACAGGAAAGGGGGCACGGTGATGACTGAGCGCAAACTGCCCAAGCTGCATTTCTGGTCTTCGTTTTTCGTGCTCCTGATGATCACCCTGGCCGTGGTGCTGTTCAAGCGCTACACCCAGGGCATCGGCGCCATCAGCAACCTCAACGATTCGATGCCCTGGGGCCTGTGGATCGGCTTCGACCTGCTGTGCGGCGTGGCCCTGGGAGCCGGGGGCTTCACCGTCACCGCGGTGGTCTACATCTTCCATCTCGAGGACTACAAGCCCATGGCCCGGCCCGCGGTGCTGACGGCCTTCCTCGGCTACCTCATGGTCATCGCGGCGTTGCTGGTGGACCTGGGCCGTCCCTGGAACATCTGGCATCCCCTGGTCTTCTGGAACCCCCATTCGGTGATGTTCGAGGTCGGCTGGTGCGTGATGCTCTACACCACGGTCCTGTTCCTTGAATTCCTGCCCCTGGTCTTCGAGCGTCTGGGTTACAACAAGCAGGTGCATTTCATGCACAAGTACCTGACGCCGGGCCTGGTCATCGCCGGCGTGCTGCTGTCGACCATGCACCAGAGCAGTCTCGGCACCCTGTACGTGATCGTGCCGGAAAAGCTGTATCCGCTGTGGTACTCGCCGATCCTGCCCATCCTGTTCTTCGTCTCGGCCATCACCCTGGGCCTGGCCATGACCAACGTGGAATCGTTCCTCAGCTTCCGCGCCTTCGGCAAGCGGCTGGAGGCGCCCCTGCTGCGCAAGATAGGGGCGGCCACCGCCGTCATGCTCATGGTCTACCTGGTGATCCGCATCGAGGACCTGCTCGTGCACGGTTCGCTCAAGTACGCCTTCAAGTTCGACATGGCCTCGTGGTTCTTCCTGGCCGAGATCGTCATCGGGGGCATCGTGCCCATGGTGCTGCTGTTCATGAAACGCATCCGCCGCAACCCCCTGGCGTTGACCGGAACCCAGATCCTGGTGGTTCTGGGCATCATGTTCAACCGCATGAACGTGGCCGTGACGGCCTTCCAGCTGGGCACCGGTTCGGATTACCGGCCCCTGTGGATGGAGTTCGTGGTCTCCATGGGCATGATCGCCATCGGCGTGTTCCTGTTCAGCCTGGCGGCCCGATATCTGCCGGTGTTCCCCGAGGGACCGCTGACCGACGCCAAACCCAAGGATCCGTTCGTGGAGCTGGGCAAGTTGCGGTGATCCCGGTTGGGTGATGTCGAAGGGAGACGGGTCGTGAAACTCACAGTCGCAGGCAAGATGACCGTCATCACCACGCTTCTGCTGGCGGTCATCTTCCTGGCCACAACCGTGGTCAACCTCATCCTGCAGGAGAGGGCCACGACCCGGATCGTGCGGCAGAACGGGGTGCAGCTCGCAGAGACGGCGGCCTCGGTCCTGCGCAACTCCATGCTGACCAACGACCGCGACAAGATCCAGGAGACCATCGACAACTTCGGCGCCCAGCGCGACATCCAGCGCATCCGGATCTTCAACCGCCAGGGGTTGATCGCCTACTCGACCCGGCCCGAGGAGATCGGCGCCATCCTGGATACGACCCAGGCCCAGTGCCTGGTCTGCCACGGCAAGGTCGTCCTGCCCAACTCACTACCGCCGGACGAGCGGGCACGGGTGGTGGACCTGGGCGGGCAGAAGATGCTCGCGGTGACCCACGCCCTGCTCAACGAGCCCACGTGCGCCACGGCGGCCTGCCATGTCCACCAGGACGAGGGGCCGCTGCTGGGGGTCATGGATGTGGACCTGAATCTGGAACCGTTCCAGAAGGCCCGGCGGAGCATCGCCTGGGGCATGGGGCTGGCGGCGCTGATCGGGATCCTGCTGGCCGTGGTGGTGGTGTACCTCGCCGGAAGGGAGATCGTCTTCCGCCGGGTGCGCACCCTCATCCACCAGACCGAGCGCCTGGCTGCCGGAGACCTGACCGTGCGGGTGGCCGAAGGGTCCCAGGACGAGATCGGTTCCCTCGACCGCACCTTCAACCAGCTGGCCATGGAACTGCAACAGGCCCGCAATGAACTGCTGGAGTGGGGGCGCACCCTGGAGCAGCGAGTCCAGGCCAAGACCGACGAGCTGGTGCGCGCCCAGGACCAGATGCTGCAAGTGGAGAAGATGGCCTCGCTGGGCAAGCTGGCCGCCGTGGTCGCCCACGAGATCAACAACCCCCTGGCCAGCGTGGTGACCTACGCCAAGACCGTGGTGCGCAGGCTCAAGAAACAGAAGGAAATCACCGACGATTGCAAAGAAAACCTGACCTACCTGGAATCCATCGCCAGCGAGGCGACCCGTTGCGGCAAGATCGTTTCCCAGCTGCTGGCCTTCGCCCGGCGCGGCAACGAGACCCTGGCGCCCATGGACATCAACGAGACCGTGGAAAACGCCCTGTTCCTGATCAACCACCAGCTCGAGCTCAACGGGGTCGAGGCCGTCCGCAATTTCGACCCCTCGGTGCCCAGGATCCTGGCCGACCAGAACCAGGTCCAGCAGTTCCTGATGGCCCTGTTCATCAACGCCGCCCAGGCCATGCCCGAGGGCGGCGAGATCACCGTCACCACCGCGCCGACAACGGGCGGTATCGAGGTCCAGGTGGCCGACAACGGGCCCGGCATGGAACCGGAGGTGGCCCGCCACGCCTTCGAACCTTTCTACACCACCAAGAGCGAGGGCAAGGGCGTGGGCCTCGGCCTGTCGGTGGTCTATGGGATCGTCAAGCGCCACGGGGGCCGCATCGATCTGGACACCGCGCCCGGACAGGGCTGCCGGTTCACCATTTTCCTGCCCGAAAATCCCCCCGGTTCGCCACAGGAGGAGCAATCATGACCCGGACCGTTCCCCGCCTGTTGATCGTGGACGATGAGCTTCACGTCCGGGAATCCCTGTCGCACTGGTTCACCGAGGATGGGTACGAGGTCGAAACCGCTTCCGGCGGGCACGAGGCCCTGGCCCTGCTAGGGCACAAGAGCTTCGACGTGATCATCTCGGATATCAAGATGCCCAAGATGGACGGCCTGGAACTGCAGCGCAGGGTCCACGAGAAGGACCCCAACGTGGCCATCGTCCTGGTGACCGCCTATGCCTCGGTGGATACGGCCGTGCAGGCCCTCAAGGAGGGCGCCTACGACTACCTGGTCAAGCCCTTCGATCCGGAGGAGCTGTCCAAGGTGGTCGCCAAGGCCTGCGAGAAGGTCACCCTCGCCAAGGAGAACACCGCCCTCAAGGAAAAGCTGGCCAAGGCAGGCCCGACCATCGTGACCGGATCGAGCCCGGGCATGAAGAAGGTCATGGAGCTGGCCGAGATGGTCGCCCCCACCGACACCTCCGTGCTGATCCGTGGCGAATCCGGCACGGGCAAGGAGCTGGTCGCGCGTTTGATCCACATGCGGAGCGGGCGCTCCTTCGGCCCCATGGTCGCGGTCAACTGCGGCGCCCTGCAGGAGAACATCCTCGAATCGGAGCTGTTCGGCCACGAGAAGGGCGCCTTCACCGGGGCCGTGAACCGACGCAAGGGCAAGATCGAACTGGCCGACGGGGGCACCCTGTTCCTCGACGAGATCGGCGACATCACACCGAAGGTCCAAGTGGAGCTGCTGCGGGCCCTGGAAGACCGCAAGATCACCCGCCTGGGCGGAGGCCAGGAAATCCCCGTGGACTTCCGGCTGGTCTGCGCCACCAACAAGGATCTGGAAAAGGCGGTGGAGGCCGGCACCTTCCGCGACGACCTTTTCTTCCGGATCAACGTCTTCACCATCACTATCCCGCCCCTGCGCGAACGCCCGGAGGACATCCTGCCCATCGCCGAGCACTTCCTGCAGCGCTACGCGGGGGCCATGGGCCGGCGGGTCACGGGATTTTCCCGCGAGGTTCGGGATTTCTTCCTGCGTTACCCCTGGCCCGGCAACGTGCGCGAGCTGGCCAACGCCATCGAACGGGCTCTTGTTGTCTGCCGGGATCAGGAAATCCAGCTCGAGCATCTGCCGCTGGTCAAGGGCGGCAGTCACAACGAGGAGGATGACGACTCCCAGTCCTTGAGCAGCCTGGAGGAAAAGCACATCCGGCGCGTTTTGAAGCAGAGCGGATTCAACGTCACCCAGGCGGCCAAGACCCTGGGCATCGACCGGGTCACGCTCTACAACAAGATGCGCAAGTTCGGCATTGAAAGGGAATAGGCGTGGACCAATGGGGTCTCGAACTGGTCCGCGTGGGGGCGGTGGCCCCTTCCTTGTTGCGCAGGCTGCGCGGCGACCTGGCGGTCTGCCTGGCGCACCCGGTGTGGATCGCGGATTTCGAGCTGTCCCCCGCCGAAGCCTTCTCCGGGGACCGAAGGCAGTATTCCGCAGCGAAGCTTCTGGCCCTGCTGCAGGATCCTCCCCTGCCGGATCATCAGCGCCGCATCGGCGTCACGGACGTGGACCTGTTCCTGCCCGTGTTCGCCCACGTCCTGGGCAGCGCCCAGCTCAAGGGCCAGGTGGGCGTCGCTTCGGTCCACCGCCTGCGACCCGAATTCCAGGGGGAGAAACCCGACCCCCACACCTTGCGCCTGCGCATCCTCAAGGAGGTCCTGCATGAACTCGGCCACACCTTCGGGCTGGTCCACTGCCAGGTTCCCTGGTGCGCCATGAGCGCCTCGCTTCTGCCTGAACACGTCGACCTGAAAGATCCGTCCTACTGCGAACCCTGCTGCCAGAAGCTGGGGGTGCCGCGGGACGGGATCCTCTCGTTCTTCCTGAAAGGAGATTCACCATGAGGTTCGCCGCCCTGACCGTGACCCTGCTGTCCTGCCTGCTGCTGGCCGCCGTGCCCCTGACCGCGGAAACACCGCCGGACACCGGCCCGGACACCGTGACCATCGACGGACTGAGCCACTGGTTCGGCCCGGCGGTGTTCCCCCATGCCGAGCATGCGGAAATGGCCGATTCCTGCGCCGATTGCCACCACCACGGCGACGGTCCCGACGACATCAACACCTGCGACAGCTGCCACAGCGTGGATTTCGACCCCGCAGAACCGGAAACGCCCCAGCTGAAGATGGCCTACCACCAGCGCTGCATCGGCTGCCATCGCACGGAAGAGGCGGGCCCCACCGCCTGCGTCGACTGCCACGAGCGCAAGGCCCTGCCCAAAGGTCCGGAGCTGGGGGCGGGCAAGGTGCCGGAGTAGAATCTGTTCCCTTTTTTGCGGCGAGGATCCCACCCCCCGGAAAACCGGGGGGTGTTTTTTAGGCCAACACCCTCTGGGTAAAATGGACTTCGGTTATTTACTCGATAGCCGCGATGAACAGTGGGGCGAAGTCCTATTGCCTCTGGCCGCATCATCGCCTCCCCACGCCTGGATCGTTTTCTCAACAAGGTGCTCGCATGCAACTAGTTCAGCAACTTTGCCACACGCTCACCCGCCTTTTCTGAATAATCGTAGAGGAATTCGTGGTACGCCTTGTAGATCTCTTCGGCCGGTTGGCCATATTCCATATCTCCACGCACATACAAATAGTTCGTATTTCTGAAAAAGTAACCGGCGGTGACAACCAAACCCTTCGGGCTGTCCTTCTGGGCCTTTTTCGTGGCCTTCTCGATGATGTTCTCCTTATCCCCTTCGTCCAACCCCTCCGGAAAACCAAAAGAGAACCCGACCATCATCCGATCGCCGTAATTGTAGAGATCGAAGTCGAGTTCATGGAGTTTGAAGTTCCAATGACCCGTCGGCGTATCGTCAATGGCGGTGAGGGATTCGAGGTCATCCGCCATGAGGGCCATGAATTCTGTCCGGCTCAGCGAGGTGACGGCTGCCTTCCGGCTCTCCTTGTTGATATTTTCGACCTCTTCAAGGAGTTTCTCGCTGCCCTCGGCGACGAGATCATCAGCACTGTCGTAGGCCTTGACGATGTCCTTGCCCTTTTTGCCACCGATGTCGTAGACCGCCAGGACCTCAAGCTGCCCTGCCGCACCCTTGTTCCACCGCACCAGCAAATCGTTAGCCTTGCCGGGTTTTTTCATTTTTGACTCGGCAAAAGAAAGGAAGGTCTCTTGTTCTTCACTTCCCCACCCTTCCGGGACCGAAACAACAAACCCAACCTCCATCGAGGTTCCCCGGTTGACAATTTTCTTGGAGTAGCCTTCGTCTTTAAACCACCATTCGCCGTACTCGGATACGGGATCATTGACAATGTCCTCGCGGGTGTAATTGCGGTCGATGACCGCGCAGAATTCATCAATCCCGATAGAATCGAATTTGTGATTGCCGAGCTCTTTGCGGAATTCCTTGTTCACCTTCCATCCCAAGTAGTGAATTTGGCTGGTCAGATCCTGTGATGCCGCCATGACGTCGAACAGCGGTTCGACGATGTCGTCCCACTCGGTTCCCTGGGAATAATCATAGAATGATTGGACCCAAAACCGATTGTCCTCAAACGTCACCGAAGTCTGCAAGGCGGGATGAGCATTGATGACCTCATTGATCCCTTCACTGGCCCGTTCCTTCACCTGCTCGACGATGAACATGTTGATCGATTCCGTCGAGTAGAGGAACTCAAGTCGGTCACCGTGATTTGTAAAAAGCGCATTGCGCCGGATCTGGCTGAGGAAGCCTTGGCGCGCCTGATGTTCCGACCAGTAGCTCAAGATTTGGCAGCTCCAGGCTCCCTGATCCGAAATTCCCTCAACCTTCTCTGCTATGGTACAGCCTCCCAGATCCTGATCACCAATGCGGGAACCACGATTGTTCCGCATCTTCGCCGTGACCTCATTGATATACCTGCCAAGACTGGACTCATCGATCGCCAGAGCCGAAGCGGGCAGCAGGATCATCGCTATGAAGATGTAGAGCAGGAAGTGGCGCCGGTTGTTCATTTTTTCGGATCTCCCAGGAAGAGGACGGCCATTGGCTTGCAACAATTGCCGACAATTATACTCCTAAATATCAGGTTTTTCAACCTTGCATTCGCCATTTAAAGCTAAATTTCGGCCTTCTTACCCCCCGGGGGTAGAATTTATTCCTGCTCTCGCCCAAAGGAAGCCGCACCCACACCAGAAGGGAGGCCGTCTGGCCTCCCTTCGGTTGCTCGGTTGCATCAAGGCTTACTGGATCTGTGCGAACTCCTTTTCGAACTCCTTCCAGCCCTCCTCGTCCAGGCTGAGAGCCGCGCCGACCAGGGGGTGGGCGCCGTCAGCGGCCAGGGCGCCAACCATCTCCGGGCTGGTCCGGGCGGTCAGGAAGTCGGTGAACCGCTGCACTTCGTGGCCCAGCCAGGAGGAGGCGCGCTCGCCGACCTTCAGGTCACGCAGGGCTTCGGTGTGCTCGGTGGGCCAGACCTTGGCCAGCCAACCGCGTCCGTAGGGGTCCTGGTGCACACCGTAGGGCTCGTTGACCGCGTTGTCGTTGACCGCGACCACGGTGCCGTCCACCGGCGAGGTGACGTCGATCTTGTGGCCCAAGCGGGTCACGGTGGCCAGATGCTCACCCTTGCGCACCTGGGTGCCGGCCGGGACGATTTCGACCTCATCCACGAAACCCAGGGCCTGGCTCAGCAGCTCGTCCATCCCGACCTTCAGCTCGCCCAGCTCGGTCAAGCGGGCCCAGCTGTGGTTCTCACCCAGGAACAAGCCCTTGGGGAAGCGGACGGCGGAGAAGGCGGGCACGGCCTCGGGAGCCTCGACCTCGCCGCGGCGGCGCTTGATGTAGAGCTTCAGGGCATCGATGGCGAAGATCGCGACGACCATGAGGATTACCAGAATCGCTGTCATTGTTCTCACCTTTCGTTATTGTTCCCTCGGGAACCTTGACCTTTGTCATTTCCTTCGACACCCATGGCATTGCATCAGGGGTGCCAAATCTTTAACATATTGCAAATAAACAAGTTAAAGAAAATTCAACACCAGGTGTCCCCGGAAAACCGTTGAAGAGTTCAGCGCGGGGAAAGGGGGAATACCCGCGAATACCCATAACCGCTTCACTGGCAGGCGTTTACATGTGTTCACATCTTCAACAGTATGATGTTGTCATTCTCAACAGAAAACGGGGGCGCCGCTTCGGCGCCCCCGACTCAAGCAAAAAGCTCGCAAAAAATCGGATTTATTTTTTCCCGACCGCCCTCAGCCGTGCCTCAGCGCGGGCCACCGCCAGCCGGGCCCGCTCGCGGTCGATATCATCCTGCATGTCGGCCAGGCGCCGCCGGGCACGTTCGAGGGCCTTGGTGGCCCTTTCCGCATCGATCTCGCCGGCTGTTTCGCAGGTCTCGACCATGAGGTTGACCACGTTGTCCGCAACCTCGACGAAGCCGGTGCCCACGGCCATGCGCAGCTCGCTGCCCATGTCGTCCTTCTTCAACGTCACCACGCCGGGGATCACCGCCGCCACCAGGGGCGCGTGATTCGCCCAGATGCCGATGTAGCCGGCCAGCCCCGGGATCGTGGCCGAGACGGCCTCGCCCTCGTAGGCGGTCTTGTCCGGGGTGACGATCACAACTTTGAAGGACTTGGCCATGTTCTAACCCTCCGCCTGCATCTTCTCGTACTTCTCCAGCACTTCCTCGATGGCCCCGCACATGTAGAAGGCCTGCTCGGGGATATGATCGTACTCGCCGGCCACCAGGCCCTTGAACGAGCGGATGGTGTCCTCGAGCTTGACGTAGCGTCCCTTCATGCCGGTGAAGGTCTCGGCCACGAAGAACGGCTGCGAGAGGAACTTCTGGATCTTGCGGGCGCGCTGGACGGCGATCTTGTCCTCGTCGCTCAGCTCGTCCATACCCAGGATGGCGATGATGTCCTGCAGATCCTTGTAGCGCTGCAGAATGCTCTGCACCTGACGAGCCAGGTTGTAGTGCTCCTCGCCCAGAATGCCCGGGGTCAGGATCCGGCTGGTGGAATCCAGGGGATCGACGGCGGGGTAGATGCCCAGCTCGGCGATCTGGCGCGAGAGCACCGTGGTCGCGTCGAGGTGGCTGAACGCGGTGGCCGGCGCGGGGTCGGTCAAGTCGTCGGCGGGCACGTAGATGGCCTGCACCGAGGTGATCGATCCGTTGCGGGTGGAGGTGATGCGCTCCTGGAGCTGGCCCATCTCCGTGGCCAGGGTCGGCTGGTAGCCCACGGCGCTGGGCATGCGGCCCAGCAGCGCCGAGACCTCGGAGCCGGCCTGGGTGAAGCGGAAGATGTTGTCGACGAACAACAGCACGTCCTGGTTCAGCACGTCGCGGAAGTGCTCAGCCATGGTCAGGCCGGACAGGGCCACGCGCAGGCGGGCTCCCGGCGGCTCGTTCATCTGACCGAAGACCAGGGCGGTGTTCTCGATCACTCCCGATTCGGTCATCTCCAGCCAGAGGTCGTTGCCCTCGCGCGTACGCTCGCCCACGCCGCAGAACACGGAATAGCCGCCGTGCTGGGTGGCGATGGCGTGGATCAGCTCCATGACGATGACCGTCTTGCCCACGCCGGCGCCGCCGAACAGGCCGATCTTGCCGCCCTTGGCGTAGGGCGCGAGCAGGTCGACCACCTTGATGCCGGTCTCGAAGATCTCGTTGGCCTCGCCCTGGTTGGTCAGCTCCGGAGGTGACGCGTGGATGGGAGACCTCAGCTCGGGATCCTCCAGATCGCCCTTGCTGTCCAGGGGCTTGCCCAGGAGGTTGAACAGGCGGCCGAGGCACTGCTTGCCCACCGGCACCGAGATCGGAGCACCCGTGTCCTCGCCCTTCATGCCGCGGACCAGACCATCGGTCGAGTCCATGGCGATGGTGCGCACCACGTTGTTGCCGATGTGCTGGGCAACCTCGGTGATCAGGTCGATGCCGCGCTCCTGGTCCACAATGCGGATGGCATTGAGGATGTCCGGCAGATGATCCGAATCGAACTCGAGGTCCACCGTGGGTCCGATGACCTGCTGGACCAGCCCGTAGTTCCCGGCCATGTTCTTTCCTCTCCTTGCATGCTCTGCATCATGGGGGCCGTGCCCCCGCGAAAACCTAGAGGGCGTTGGCGCCGCCCACGATATCCAGCAACTCCGAAGTGATGGCGGCCTGGCGCTCGCGGTTGCGCTGCAGCGTCAGGGCGTCGATCAACTCGCCGGCGTTCTCGGTCGCCGCGCTCATGCTCGTCATGCGCGCCGCGTGCTCGCTGGTGAACGCCTCGCTCAGGGTCATGAAGACCCGGTTGCGCAGGTACAGGGGCACCAGCACGCCGAACAGCTCGTCCCGGCCGGGTTCCCAGATGAAATCCTGCGCGGCTTTGCCTTCATCTTCGTCTTCCACGGCCTCGGGAGCGATGGGCAGCAAAGGCTTATCCACCGGCGTCTGGGTCATGGTGCTGACGAAGGCCGCATAGATGACCCGCACCTCGTCGAAGGTCCCGTCCAGGAACGCGCCCACCGCGTCATCACCCACGGCCTTGCCCTGGCTGCTGTCGGCGTCCCCTCCGAAATCCTCGTGGCTCTTGAAGACCTCGTAGCCCCGCTTGCGGAAGTACTCGGCCCCCTTGCGCCCGATGGCGTACACGGCGGTCTCGACGCCCGCGGCCTTCGACTCGTCCACCGCCTTGTGGGCGAGCTTGATGATGTTCATGTTGTAGGATCCGCACAGGCCCTTGTCGGAGGTCATCACGATGAACAGACGCTTGTGGACGGGCCGCACCTCGAACAGAGGCTCGGTCAGCTCGGCCGAGGCCGCCAGCTGCTGCATCAGCTCGGTCAGTTTGCGGGCATAGGGGCGCGCGGCCAGCATCTTGCCCTGCTGGCGCTGCAGCTTGGCCGCGGCGACCATCTTCATGGCCTTGGTGATCTGCTGGGTGTTCTTGACCGAGCGGATCCGCTTGTTCAGTATTTTGACCCCGGCTCCCGCCACGGGTTACCTCCTGCGCTCAAGTGCGCTGCGTCGCGGTCAACCCCGCGACCGGATGAATTCCTCGATGGCCGCGGTCAGGTGCTCGACCGTATCGTCCTCGAGCTTGCCGCTCTCGGCGATGGCGTGCAACACGTTGGAATGCTTCTCATCCATGTAGGCGTGGAAGTCCTTCTCCCACGCGGCCACGTCCTCGATGGGCACCTCGTCCAGATAGCCCTTGCCTGCGGCGAAGATGATGGACACCTGCTTCTCGTTGGCCATGGGCACGTACTGATCCTGCTTGAGGATCTCGACCATGCGCTCGCCGCGGGTCAGCTGCTTCTGCGTCGCCTTGTCCAGGTCGCTCCCGAACTGGGCGAAGGCCTGCAGCTCGCGGTACTGGGCCAGGTCCAGGCGCAAGGAGCCGGCCACCTTCTTCATGGATTTGGTCTGGGCCGCCCCGCCCACGCGCGAGACCGAGATGCCCACGTTGATGGCCGGACGGATGCCCTGGTAGAACAGGTCGTTCTCCAGGAAGATCTGCCCGTCGGTGATGGAGATCACGTTGGTCGGGATGTAGGCCGACACGTCCGAGGCCTGGGTCTCGATGATGGGCAGGGCCGTCAGCGAGCCGCCGCCGTTCTCGTCGCTCAGCTTCACCGCGCGTTCGAGCAGGCGGCTGTGCAGGTAGAACACGTCGCCGGGGAAGGCCTCGCGTCCGGGCGGACGGCGCAGCAGCAGGGACATCTGCCGGTAGGCGTTGGCCTGCTTGGACAGGTCGTCGTACACCACCAGGGTGTCCTTGCCTTGCCACATCATGTGCTCGGCCATGGTGCAGCCGGCGTAGGGCGCCAGGTACAGCAGGGGAGCGGGCTCGCTGGCACAGGCGGCGATGATGGTGGTGTACTCCATGGCGCCGTGCTCGCGCAGCTTCTTGGCCACGCTCGCGACGGTGGACTGCTTCTGGCCCACGGCCACGTAGAAGCAGTGCACGCCCTTGCCCTTCTGGTTGATGATGGTATCGATGGCGATGGCCGTCTTGCCGGTGCCGCGGTCGCCGATGATCAGCTCGCGCTGGCCGCGCCCGATGGGGATCATGGAATCCACGGCCTTCAACCCCGTCATCAGGGGCTGATTCACGGGCTGCCGGGCGGTCACGCCGGGGGCCTTGAGCTCGATCTCACGGGTCTCGGTGCTGGGCACCGGACCCTCGCCGTCGATGGGCTGGCCCACGGCGTTCAGCACGCGGCCGATCACCGCGTCACCCACGGGCACCGAGGCGATCTTGCCGGTGCGGGTGACCTGGTCACCCTCCTTGATGTGGGTGTCGGCGCCGAGAATGGCCACGCCGACCGAGTCCTCCTCGAGGTTCAGCACGATGCCGAAGATGTCCCCGGGGAACTTGACCATCTCGCCGGCCATGACGTCCTGCAGGCCGTAGACGCGGGCGATACCGTCACCCACCTGGAGAATCGTCCCGACGCTCTCGACCTCGAGGTCGCGGTCGTACTTGTTCAGCTCCTGCGACAGAACCGAGCTGATCTCTTCAGGCCGAAGTTTCAATGCCCATCTCCTCGTTGAATACCGTTGCAGCCCGCAGCCGCCGACCCTGGGTCAGCGTACCGAGGCCTTGCCAAGCTGCTTGCGCAGCCGGTCCAGGTTCGTGCGCACCGTGCCGTCGAGGATCTTGTCCCCCATGGTGACGCACACCCCGCCGAGCACCGCGGGGTCGATCTTCTTGGCCAGGATGACCGTCTTGCCGGTCATGGCCGCCAGTTTCTCCCGCAGGGCCTTTTCCAGGTCCTCGGCCAGGGGCACCGCGGTGACCACGCCCGCGCGCAGCACCCCGCGTTCCCGCTCGACCAGGTCCGCGAAGGCCTCGGCGATGTCCTGCAGGTTCTCGATGCGGTTCTTGTCCAGCAGCAGGTAGAAGAAGGTCAGCAGCAGATCCTCGATCTTGCCGCCGAACACGTCCTTCAGAAGCTTTTTCTTCTCGGCCTCGGGCACCTGGGGGCTGTACAGGAAGGTCACCAGGTCGCGGTTCTCACGCACGACCTCGTGGACGGCCGCGAACGACTCGGCGACCCCGTCCAGCACACCGGCCTTTTGGGCCGATTCGAGCAGGGCGCCCGCGTATCTGGTGGCGACCTTGCGATCACGCATGGGGCTGCTCCCCGATCTGAGCGATGTAGTCGCTGATCAGCTTGCGGTGCAGGTCGTCGTCCAGCCGCTCGCCGATGACCTTCTCGGCGGCACCGATGGCCATGTTCACGACCGAGTCGCGCAGCTCCAGCTGGGCCTTGTGCAGCTCCATGTCGAGGTCCTGTTCGACCTTGTGCTTGGTCTCCTCGGCCTGGTGGCGAGCCTTGCTGACGATGGTCTCGCTCAGCTCCTCGCCCTTGTGCACCGCTTCCTGGATCTTCTCGCGCTCGATGACCTTGATGTCGCTCAGCTTGAGCTCGAACTCATGCTTGAGCTGTTCGGACTCGGCGAGGTTCGACTCGGCGGCCTTGAAATCGGAATCGATCTTCTCGCGCCGCTGGTCGAGCAGATTCAGGATCGGTCCCCAGGCGAACTTGGCCAGCACCCACACGAACAGCAGGAAGCCCACCGCGGTGGTCAGCAGCTGTGTTAAATCTGGCAGTACCATATCCATGACGGATCACCTTCCGGATGGGAATGACCGGTTTCGTCGGCGGAACCGGGAGCGGTCAGGCCACCACCCCCGACCCCGTTCAACGCACGCGGGGTATTCCCGGCGCTTAGACCTTGCCCATCAGCAGGAAGGTGGCGATCAGGGCGTAGATCGTCAGGGCCTCGATGAAGGCGCAGCCGATGATCATGGCCGTCTGGATCTGACCAATGGCTTCGGGCTGACGACCCATGGCGTTCATGCCGCCCTCGATGGCCTTGCCCAAACCGAGTCCGCAACCCATGGCAGCAATACCCAGGCCGAGAGGAAGAGCCAGTCCCATAATGTTCCCAGTCATTGTCATCTCCTTTTGGCGCGTGCGTCGCGCGTTCAAGCTCGCGGGTTTCCCCGCCGTTGCGGGCCAGAAGGCCCTCTCAATGCCCGTGCGCCTCCCCGTGACCTTCATGGTCGCCGTGGGGGAGCCACAGGGCAATGTAGACCGTCGACAAGAGCGTGAAGACCAGCGCCTGGATGGTGCTGGACAACAGGCCCAGGAAATAGAACGGGAACTGCAGGGGCAGCCCCGGTACGAAACTCGTGGAAGTCAGCTTGTACATGATGACCGTGCCCAGCATGACCATGGTGGCCACCAGGGCGTCCTCGCCGAAGATGTTCCCGAACAGACGCAGGCTCAGGCTGATGGGCTTGATCAGCTCGCCCAGCAGGTGCAAGGGGAACAGAAGCACCGAGAAGCCCCACTCCAGACCGCAGGTGGGTGATCCGGCCATGTGGTGCAGATAGCCCAGAATGCCGTTCTTCTTCAGGGCGATGCCCTGCACGTAGAAGAAGGTCAGCATGCCCAGGGCGAAGGTCGTGGTGGCGAAGCTGCTGGTTGCCGAGTGGCCCAAGGGCACCAAACCGAACAGGTTGTTGGCCAGGATGAAGATGAACAGGGTGCCCAGATAGGGGGTATAGCGCCGGGCCTCGTCGCCGAGGACGGCCTTGAACAGGTCGTACAGCCAGCCGAAGAACAGCTCGACCAGCATCTGGGTCCGACCGGGGTTGCGCACCGAGAGGCGGCCGCTGAGCCAGATGAAGAACACGGCCACCATCAAGGCCACGAACATGGAATAAATAGGGTTCTCGAATTTTTCAAGGGTTGCGGCGACGTGTTCCGGCAAGAGCTTCGCGATCAGGGACAGGATGTTGGGAAGATGGGGCGGCCCCGCCTCATGGGCCTCTGCGCCGTGTCCGTCCGCATGATGCTCACCCTCGGCGGCCTCACCGTGTTGCACGGCCGCAGCCTCGTGGTCAGCAGACCCGTGCTCGGTGACCTGGTCGTGGGCATCGTTGACCGCCGGATGGTCATGGTGCTGGGCTGCGGCCACCGTGGCCATACCGGCCACGAGCAGGGCTACCGTCAGGGCGATCCACCACCTGGTCGAAGCTTTCCCATTCTGCTTACACATCTTCATCCCGCTCACTTTGCGAGGCCGGTGCGTCATCCGGGCGACGTTCGGTTGGACCGGCCGCCGGCGATTGCTGCAGATTCTTGATTTCCCGCGACCGGACCGTGGCGCCCATGGCGGTCAGCACCACGATCAGCAGAGTCAAGCCCACGACGTGGCTCATCCCCGGGAACGGGCGGGAAAATAACACCCAGATAGCCAGGCCGTAAACAGCCAATTTGGCCATCAGCCACAAAAAAACGGCAAAACCGTTGCGCGGCGCGCCCGGCGCCACCACGGCGGCCCGGAGCAACCGTTCCAGAATAAAGAATCCGGCCACCGCCCACAGGGCTGTCAGAAACACACCCAGGGCGAAGATACCGGACGACAACAGCCAGCATACGCCGGCTGTGGGTAACGCGAGTAAAATAGTCCATAAACGGACACGGGCAAGGAGGGATTCGTTCAAAACGGCGATTTTTCCTCTTGCTCAAGTTGGCGGTCCGGCGCCACGGCTTCACGGCGGCGCCTGATCGCTGGTAAAGATGGTCAAATGAAAGGGAATGTCAACATAATGAACGGGGCGGCCGCGGCGCCCCGCCCTTACCGGGAATAGTTCTAGAACCCCACCGTCCGGACCGCAGCCCTGGCCTGGGGCTTGATCATGACCTCGTGCTCCAGGTCCAGTAAAAGCTGCCGGTGGTTGGCCTTGCCGTTTCGCAAAAACCCGTGGTTGCGGCGCACCAGCACCAGGTCAGCGGTCGTAACCGGGTCCAGGGCGCGCAAACGCCTTGTTTCACCGTCGGATAGCTTGCCCCGGGCCAGCGGACCCAGGATTCGGTCGTAAACCTCCTCGATCTGGCCGGGGGTCAGGGGTCGGAACGCCACCTTGAGGGCGAAACGCCGCAACCCAGCCTCATCCAGGCTTTCCAGCCGGTTGGTGGTGCAGATAACCAGACCCTGGTGCTGTTCGATCTGGACCAGCAGCTCGTTGACCATGCTGATTTCCCAGCTGCGCCTTCGCCCGCTGCGGGCACCCAGGAAGGTGTCGACCTCATCCAGCACCAGCACCGCACCCTTGTCCTTTGCCTCACTGAATGCAGCCGCCAGGTTTTTTTCGGTCATTCCCACGTAGGGATCCAGCAGGTCGCTGGCCCGCTTGCTGATGACCGACCGGCCGATCTTCTCGGCCAGAAAAGCGGCCGTGGCCGTCTTGCCCGTGCCCGGCAGTCCATGAAACAGCAGGGCCAAGGGACCGGGCGCCATCCGGGGATGTTCACCGGTCCAGATCCCTGCGTAACGTTCCACGTGCCCCTGGATATCGGTCAGGGTTCGGTCGGGATTCACACCGCAGCTCAGGAAGGGGAGGGACCGCCGCGACTTCCGGCGGCCGGCCACCTTGCCCTTGCCCTGCAAAAGGGTCTGCGCGGCCAGAACTTCCCGCACCGCTTCCCTGCAGGCTTTGGGGGAGGATTGCACCCGCGAACCCACCTGCGCGGCCAGGGCGAACAGGGCCGGGGTGAGCTCGAAGTCCTCGGCCAGCTCACGGATCTGCACGCGGGTGAAATGCCGCTTGATGCCGTGCCTGCGCAGGGCGGCCTCCAGCATGACCGTCCGCTTATCCACCCCCAGCGGCGGCATCTCCAAACTGTAGGCGAAACGGCGGCGCACCGCCTGGTCGATTTCCTCGTGCCGGTTGACGATCCATATGCCCTTGACCCCCGGCTGCTCCAGCGCCCCGTTCAGATAGCCCTTGTCCATGGCCTCACCGCTGCGGAACCAGGGAAGGTCGGTGCTGAGGATCTGGTCGGCCTCGTCCACCACGATCACGCCGTCGGGCCGGCCGGTAACCATTTCCATACACGCAGCCAGGGCCGCGCGGCGGGAACTGGCCCTGTTCTCCTTCTGCCCCAGCACCTCGACCCCCTTCAGGCCCAGCTCCGAGCACAGGGCCCGCGCCAGGGTGGTCTTGCCCGTGCCCGGAGGACCATAGAACAGGACATGAACAGGCTTCTCGCCCGGGCTCGACAGCAGGCTGCGCAGGAACGCCAATTTTTCCGGATTCAGCCCGAGCAGGTCCGAGGCAAGCTCGGGCCCGGGCACCTCGCGGAACAGATCCTGACGGTTGGGGGCCAGGTCCGGATCCAGAAAATACGGCTTGAACTCGTCCTCCACGTCCAGATAGTGCGCGCCCAGATCAAGGATCCCGATGGCCCCCACCTTGCCCGCCAGGATCCGGCCGAATTCGGCCTGGTCGAGCCCCACGGCGAGCAGCAGGTGGCGCCGGCCCCGGATATCATCGCAGCTCAGGTGGTGTTCGAAATAGTCCTGCGCCGGCCCCCACCACTTCATGACCGACAGGAAAAAACACAACTCCAGGTCCTGGTCCGTCAGACCGAACAACTGGCGGGTGTCCCGGAGGTGTTTGGCCAGGCCGCAATCCGCATACGTTGCCCGTTCCCGACCCCATTTTTCCAGCAGCTCCGCCATCTCGGCGGCCATGCGCCTGGTCCGACCTGCGGGCGCCTCCCGGTGGGTGATCCTGACCAGCGAGGCCAGATCATCCGGCTTGTTCATGGCCTTTTTCAGCTCCGGCAACAGGCGCTCCCGGTCGGTGGGGCTGAAGAAGACATCCAGGAGCTCCTCCGTCCCGTTCGGGTCCAGTCCCGACAGCCAGAACGCGAAGGTCAACGGTGATTCCTCAAGTTCCCCGCGCCCGGCCATGACGTGGGCGCCCCAGCCCGCGCATGCGGTGACGGTATAGAGGGTGTTGGCGTCCTGGGGAGAGAGCTTGTTCCTTGTGTGGCGGCCGTTCCTGCGCAGGCATTTCGCATGGATCTTGTTCATGATGGTACCCCTTTCCCTATGCAGTGGTTGCATAAGGTAGTCGGGGACCGTTCCGTGTTCCGGAATGACATGGAAACCGGGGCCTACTTTTTCGAATACAGGTCCGCGATCTCGTCCAGCCGGGTCTTCAGCTTCGCGACCAGCTTCTGCGGCGCCAGCAGCCGGGCCTCGGTGCCGAAGCTCAGCACCCAGGCCAGGACCTCCGGCTCGCTGGTGGCCGAGAAGGCGATTTCAAGGCGGCCGTCGCGCTTTTTCCTGAGGGTCTGATCGGGGCTGATCTTCCGCTCGGCGGCAAACCCCGCCGCCCAGCCGGAAAGCACCGCCCGCACCTTGAAGGTCCGGCCCTTGATGATCCCGAAGTGCTGGTTGAAGATCTTTTCGAAGTCGTAGTTCTGCGGCCGCTTGAAGGGCGTGCCGGTGACCTTGACCGCCGAGAACCGGTGCAGCGCGAACAGGGGGTCGAAGCCGGGGTTCTTGAACACCTTGCCCGGCATCTTGGCGTAACGCGCGTGGACGTAGATGGTCTCGTGGTGGGAAAAGATCTTCAGCGGCTTGATGCGGAATACCTTGGCCCGATTGTCCTTGAGGCGCTTGTACGCCACCTCGCACACACGTTGCTCCTCCATGCCCTGCACCAGGGCCTGCAGGTGGCCGTGGTGGGGGGTGTAGTCGATGACGCCTGGACGGTACACCCCGAACACGCCGCGGTCCGGGTCCCGCGTCCCCTTGTGGATCTTCGCGCTCTTGCTCACGGCGTTCATGGCCGCGGCGAATTCCTTGCGGCCGAGCAGGTGGCTGGTGAAGGCCCGGCACATGAGCAGGGCCTCGAATTCCTCGTCGGTCATGGGCAACAGGCCCTTGGGGCGCCTGGCCCGGGGAATGCGGTAGAAGTTGCGGTTGCCGTGCTTGTTGACCTCGATGCCCGTGATGCCGGCCTCGCCCAGGTCCGCCACCAGGCGCAGGATGGTCTGCTTGCTGCAGTCCAGCCGGGAACTCAGCTCGGTCAGGGAATACTCCCGATCGTTGAACATGAGCATGGCGTAGAGCTGGATGAGGCGGGAACCGGGGGAGATGTCCTTGGCCATGGCGAATCCTTTCGCGGCGAGGGTGTGGTGGGGGTGATTGTCCGACCGCCGCAAGGATCCTGCAAGGGTGTTCTGGATTACGGAATGGTTGGAGACAATGCGCCCGGCGGCCCCCTTTGCAGAGGTCCGCCGGACTTCCCGCCGCGGGGGCTCGCCCTTCCCCTGCAACGGGCTTCTCCCTCGTAGGCGCTATTCCAGGGTCAGGTCGATGGTGACGGATTCCAGACCGCAGTTGCGGCCCTCCAGATCGGTGTCGTTTTCCGTGTTAACGTAACTCACGAACATTCCCGTTTCCTCCTCCAGCTTCTTGAGCATGGCGAAGATCCGCCCGGCAACGTCAACCCGCATGGTTTTGATCTGCTGGATGTCCATGATGACCCCCTTTCCTTGTGAATGGTTTGTCGGTGACAAGGACATTACCGGCAGACTGTTCCATATTCCGGAACGAAATGGAAATCGGATGGATGTTTTCAGCGCGAGGCCGTGAAGCTTGCGGCGGTGATCGGTTCGCCGCGCCGCCAGGTGCAGGCGACCAGCTTGCCGACCCTGGCCACGGAGTAGTCCAGGCAGACGGCGTTGGGGGTCTGGACCGCCACTTCGCCCGTCAACCAGTAGTGGCCGAAAAAAACAGGGGGAGCGGCCGCGGGGTAGGCGTTTCCCGGTAAGCGCAACGCGCACAGCGCCTCGTCCGGCACCGGCACCGTTGGCAGGTCGGTGGTTGAACTGGCCGGAAAGACCATTTCGGGATAGGTCGGCCGGGGTGGCAGGCCGAACCAGCGCACGCGTATCTTGCTGCGCCGGATGCCTTCCTTGTCCGCGACGGGCGCGTAACCGTTGGGCAGGGGGATCTCCTTGCCCTTGAGCAGCCACTCCACGGCCATGTACAGAGCGCTGTTCTGATCCAAAGGCAACGCTTCCGTCATGAACGCGTCCGTCATCCCACCGTGGCGGCTCAGGGCTTCATCCATGACCTCGACCGCCCAGGGATCCCAGCACGCGTGCACCACCCGCAACTCGTCGTTGGCCAGATAGGGAGGCAGGGTGCGGAACCAGTCCAGCCAGGAATCCTGGACCGCCAGCCCGCCCAGCTGTTCCAGGGTGTGCCGGTGCTGGCGCTCGTGGCCCGGCGTGTGTTCGCGCAGGTAACGACCATCATGCCGGGTTGCATAGGCGATGGCGTTGAACTCGTGGTTGCCCAGAACTGCGTAAGCCGTTCCGGCCTCAATCATGTCGCGCACAATCTTCAGCACGCGCAGGATGTCCGGCCCGCGGTCGATGAAATCGCCCAAAAAGACCACGCGGCGTTCACCGTCCGGGTGGCGATACGCCCCGTCCCGGTCGCGGTAGCCGAGGCGGCCCAGCAAGACCTCGAGATCTTCCGCGTAACCGTGAATATCCCCTATGATGTCAAAACATGCATGAGGCGGTAGACCAGCCATGGTGATGATCCTTTCGGGATAATATTCCCTTTGCCAACACAGAATTATCTTTTCGTGCTGACACGACATGGGGAATGTGTTAGTATACCCGCACTTGAGATATATATCCTATCGAAACCCGGCTCGCCCAGCTTGGATAAGAATCATGGCGGTTTTGGTCTCCAAGTCCAAATTCCTGTCCGGTTTGCAATGCCCGCGGCTACTGTGGACCCACTACAACAAACGTGACCTGATCCCCCTGCCCGGGCCCGCCCAGCAGTTCATCTTCGACACCGGCCACCTGGTCGGCGATCTGGCCAAACAGCTGTACCCTGACGGAATCGAGATCAAATGCGACCGGCCCGACGGCAGGCCCGACATACCCGCCACCGTGGCCGAAACCGCCCGTCTGTTGCCTCGGCGCAAGCCCCTGTTCGAGGCCAGTT
>JANTFX010000019.1 GCA_024763215.1 Candidatus Krumholzibacteriia bacterium
CCGCGCAGCATACCCGCCCGGCTCCCGGTTGATCGCCCGGGCAGCAGAGCCACCGCCGCGGTGACCAGGAAGACCAGGGGCACCTCCACGAGGATGGTGGTGGCGTAAGCGGTCGCCGGTCGGTACAGGAAAAACAGGACCGCCGGCAAGGCCGCCGCGGCCAGCCTCCGCTTACGGCCCGCGCCCTGCGGGGTCAGATCCCGCCATCCGATCCAGGCCAGCAACAACACCGTGCCCAACCAGCAGCCCATCTGCAGCAACCGGATGCCCCGCAAGCGGTCAGGCGGCAGCACCCTGTCCGCAGGCCCGGGGTCGGCGTCGCCGGCCAGGCGGATCAGCTGCGGATACAGCGGGGACATGAAACAGGGTTCGGGCGGGCAGAGGGCTCCGGACGGCAGCGCAGCGGCGCGGTCCAGGTAGTAGACCTCATCCAGAATGGGCACCTGCCCGAAGACCGTATGTTCGGCCCGTGGCAGCAGAAAGCTCCAGAACAGAAAACCGGCCAGCAGCAACAACAGCAGCAGCACCTGCAACAGCAGACCGGTCCGTGCCCCCCTGTCCGCCGGCTGCGCCGCCAGGTCGCCCATCACACGCTGAACCGGATCTCGATGATGTCGCCATCGTGGACCTGGTAGGCCTTCCCCTCCAGACGCACCAGGTTGGCGGCCTTGGCCGCGGCCAGGCTGCCGGAGGTGATCAGGTCGTCGTAGGCGGTGACCTCGGCCCGGATGAACCCGCGCTGCAGGTCCGAATGGATGACCCCGGCCGCCTCGGGCGCCGTCGCCCCCTTGCGCACCGTCCAGGCGCGGCACTCGTCCGGCCCCACGGTGAAGAAGCTCTGCAGGTTCAGGGCGCCGTAGGCCGCGTGGATCATGCGCACCAGGGCGGGCTCGGCGATGCCCAGATCGGCCAGGAATTCCCGGGCCTCCTCGGGTGCCAGCTGGGCCAGCTCCTCCTCCATGCTCGCGCACAGGGCCACGACTTCGGCCCCGACCGCCTCGGCCGCCGCGACCAGCTCGGGGGCGGGCGGCTCCCCCTCGGCGTGGTTGAGCACCACCATCAAGGGCTTGAGCGTCAGGAACGCGAACCCCGAGACGATCTTCTGCTCGTCGGGGTTCAGCTCCAGTTCCCTCAGCGGGCGATCGTTTTCCAGCTGTTGTTTGAGGCGCTCGAAGCAGGGCGGTTCAAGGGGATTGGCCACCTTGCCCATGCGGGCCTTGTCCTTGGCCAGCTTCTCCAGGCGGTTCTCGACCACCTGCAGGTCGGTCAGTATCAGCTCGAGGGCCATGGATTCGAGCTCCCCCTGGGGGTCGGGCGCGCCGTAGCCGCCGTCGAAGCAGCGCACCACCTGGGCCAGGGCGTCCACCTTGCGCCCGTGTTCCAGGAAGCGCACGGCCTCCCGCCCGCCGTCCGGCCCTGTCCCGCCGGCGAAACCGGGGATGTCTACCCATTCGACCGCCGCGTGGACGGTGCGCTTGGGCTTGAACATCTCCGTCAGCCTTTCCAGGCGCTGGTCGGGGATCTTGCCCACGGCGCGGTGGGGCTCGACCCCGCCCTGCCCGGTGGGCTGGTCAGCCCCGGTGATGGCGTTGAACAGGGTGGTCTTGCCCGTGAACTTCATGCCGATGATGCCGATCTGCACGACTGCCTCCATCTAGCGGGGAATTCGGTACGCCGGACCTCGGACCCGACCGTTAAACCGGAAGATAGACCAATCTGCCTTTGGATCAAGACCGGTCCCGCCTCACAACAACCCCCGCCGCCGGGCGCCCATCGGGATCGCGGCTCTCCTCGTAGGCCAGAACCGTGAATTCCGGCGCCGGGAAGTAACCCGGCAGCTCGCCGCAACGCAGCCGGTGGCGGCGAGCGGGCCTGCCGTCCCAGCCGGGCACATCCAAGAAGGTGCGCATCAGGAACACGCCGCCGGGTATCAGCAACCGCCGAACGTGGGCGATGAGATCGCGCTGCAGGTAGCGGAAGGTGGTGATGACGGCCCAGGGACCAGGCGGCACCACCGCAAGATCGCGCAGGTCGGCGGCGGTGAAAGCGCATGCTGTGGCGTGGCGATCGGCCAGCCTGCGGCCCAGCCGCAAGGCGTCCGGCAGGTGATCGATCCCGGTGACCTGGTAGCCCCGCATGGCCAGCCACACCGTGCTGCGCCCGCTGCCGCAGGCCAGATCCAGGGCGGGCCCCAGCGCCGGCGGCGGCAGCAGATCCGCATGGCGCAAAAGCCAGCGATCGGGCCGCCACAGGGCCGCCGCGCCCGCGCCTGTGGCAAGGGCCGCGGCCGCCACTGCGTCCGCCCACCCCGGCGGCAACACGAGCCCCTGCACATCCTGCCGCTCCCTGCGGGCCAGTTCGGCAAGGATCATCTCCAGCCGTCCGGCCTCGTCATCCACGACCAGCAGGGGCTCGCTGCGCGGAGGCAGCAGCACCGAGGGCAGAGTGTCCTCCAGGACTTCGGCCGCAACCTCTTCCAGGGGGATGTTCACGCTGCCGGCTAGGTGGCCGCTCCGGAATCGCCCCTCTGAGCGCGGATCCAGGATGAACCCCGCCCGGAAGCCGGGTGTGGCGCGGACAACGGCCCAGAATTCCCGCGCCCCGACCACGGCCGCTTGTTGAGGGTTACGGTTGCCATCAGAGGGCATTTCGGTCTACCTTTCCCACCAGCACGCATCATCGCTTCAGGGCCACCGGTCCCGGTCGATACTCGCCCTGTAGGCAGCCGGACCAGCCACTTCCGTCCACATTACCCAGGAGAGCCCATGCCTTCCATCCAGAAATTCGTGGTCACGCCCAACCTGCCCGGTCCCCTGGCCCCCTTGCTCGTCATTGCGCGCAACCTGTGGTGGACCTGGAACGTCGAGGCCATCAACCTGCTGCGCCGGGTCGATCCGGACCTGTGGGACCGTTTCGAAGGCAATCCCGTGGCCGTGCTGGGATCCCTGTCGGCCGAACGCGTGGCCGAGCTCCAGAAGGACGACGCCTTCCTGGCCAACCTGGACCGCGTCCGGCAGGACCTGGAACGCTACCTGAACATGCCGACCTGGTTCAGCCAGGAACACAAGCACCATACCCGGGGGCTGGTCGGATACTTCTCCCTGGAGTTCGGGATCCACGAATCGCTGCCGCTGTACTCGGGCGGCCTGGGCATCCTCGCCGGCGACCACCTGAAGTCCGCCGCCGACCTGGGCCTGCCCCTGGTGGGCATGGGGCTGGCCTACCAGTACGGCTACTTCCGCCAGTACCTGAACCACGACGGCTGGCAGATGGAAGAGTACGCCGTCAACGATTTCTACAACATGTCCATGACCCTGGCCACCGATGAAAAGGGCCTGCCGGTGACCATCGAGGTGCACTACCCCGGCCGCGTGGTCAAGGCCAGGATCTGGCGGGTCCAGGTGGGGCGCGTGCCCCTGTTCCTGCTGGACACGAACCTGCCCGAGAACCTGCCCGAGGACCGCGAGCTGACGGGCAAGCTTTACGGCGGCGACAACGACATGCGCATCCGGCAGGAAATCCTGCTGGGAATCGGCGGCCTGCGGGCCCTGAACAAGCTGGGCCACGAGCCCACCGTGTGCCATCTCAACGAGGGGCATTCGGCGTTCCTGGCCCTCGAGCGCATCAACCTGCTGATGAAGGAAAAGGGCCTGGATTACGACACGGCCTTCGAGATCGTCCGGGCCAGCAACGTGTTCACCACCCACACGCCCGTACCGGCGGGCAACGACCACTTCCACCCCGACCTGGTGCGCAAGTACCTGACGGCCAAGGCCGACGAGATGGGCATCGGCATCGACAAGCTGATGGCCCTGGGCCGGCAGAACCCCGCCGACAGCACCGAGACCTTCTGCATGACCGTCCTGGCCCTGCGCCTGTGCCGGTTCTGCAACGGCGTCAGCGAGCTGCACGGGCACGTCTCGCGGCGCATGTGGCAACAGGTCTACCCCGGCGTGCCCGAGAACGAGATCCCCATCACCCACATCACCAACGGCATCCACACCCGCAGCTGGCTGTGCAACGAGATGTCCCGTCTGTACGACCGCTACCTGGGCCCGCGCTGGTACGAGGATCCCACCAACCGCAGCCTGTGGGACCGCGTCGAGCGCATCCCCGACGCCGAGCTGTGGCGCTCCCACGAGCGCATGCGCGAACGACTGGTCGGCTTCGTGCGCCGCCGCCTGAAGCGGCAGCTCAGCAAGCGCGGGATCAAGGGCAAGTGGATCAGCCGGGCGGCCGAGGTGCTCGACCCCGAAGCTTTGACCATCGGTTTCGCGCGCCGTTTCGCCACCTACAAGCGGGCCGCCCTGATCATGCGCGACCCGGCCCGTTTGAGTGCCATCCTGAACGACCCCGAACGCCCGGTGCAGCTGATCTTCGCGGGCAAGGCCCACCCCATGGACCACCCGGGCAAGGAGGTGATCCGCCAGCTGATCCACCTGTCCCAGAGCGACGAGTTCCGCAACCGCATCGTTTTCCTGGACGACTACAACATCGAGGTGGCGCGGTATCTGGTCCAGGGCGTGGACGTGTGGCTGAACACTCCGCGCCGCCCCCTGGAGGCCAGCGGCACCAGCGGCATGAAGGTGCCCCCCAACGGCGGCATCAACCTCTCGGTCCTGGACGGCTGGTGGTGCGAGGGCTACGGCCATGACAACGGCTGGGCCATCGGCGCCGGCGAGGACTACGACGATCAGGACTACCAGGACCTGGTCGAAAGCACCGCACTGTACGACCTGCTGGAGAACGAGATCGTACCCGCGTTCTACGACCGCAGCAGCGACGACGTCCCGCGCGACTGGACGCGCCTGATGAAGAACTCCATGCGCACGGTCACGGCCGAGTTCAACACCAACCGCATGGTCGAGGACTACACCCAGCGTTTCTACATCCCCTGCCTGGACAACGCCACGCGCCTGGAGAAGGACGGGTTCACCCCGGCGCGCGAACTGGCCTCCTGGCGCAAGAACATGCGGCACAAGTGGGCCGATGTGCGCGTGAAGGCGGTCAACACACCGCCGCAGACGATCCAGACCATGGGGACCAGCCTGCCCGTGGCGGCGACCATCTACCTGGGCTCCATCGCCCCCGGCGAGGTGCTGGTGGAGGCCTACCATGGTCTGCTGGATACCGACGGCCGCATCACCGACGGCGAGGCCGTGACCCTGTTCCCAGAGGGCGACGCCAAGGACGGCCTGGTGCTGTTCAAGGGCGAGATCGCCTGCCGCCGGGCGGGGCTACGCGGCTTCACCGTGCGGGTCACCCCACGCAAGGACGGTTTCCCCCTGGACCGTTTCGAGACCGGCCTGATCACCTGGTGGGAGCAGTGGGGCAACCCCGCAGCTACCGCGAGCGGGCAGGCACCCGGCGAGCAGGTGCGCAGCTAATCCTTCCCGGGGGAGGCCCCGGCGAGCGTGAGCAGCTTCCTGCCCAGCAGGCCGCTGCTCAACGCGGCCAGCAGGAACACCACCGCCGCGGTGACGAACACCTCGCGGTAGCCCCACCAGCGCAGCAACAGGAAGCCCAGCACCGGGCCCAGGGCGCCGCGCACCCCCACCATGGCCACATGGATGCCCTGATAGTACCCACCCCTGCCGGGCGGGGCGAAGCTGATGGAGCCCACGTTCCAGGTCACGTTGATCCCCGCCATGCCCAGGGAGTAGAACCCGAAGGCCAGGTAAGCCGTCCAGGCCGGATCCAGGCCGCCCATCCAGCGCGCGCCCACGTACAAGGCACCCGGATACAGCGAGACGATGGCGAACGACAGGGTGCACAGGCGCACCGGATGGAAACGGTCCATGAGCCGCCCCATCAGCGGTCCGAACAGGGCCACCCCCAGCGAGGCGATGAGCACCCGGGCCGAGGAGATCTCCTGGTAGCTGAGGTTCAGCTCGCGTGTAAAAAACAGGGGCAGCACCGGGATCAGCATCATGTAGGCCAGGCCGTAGATCATGAAGTTGGCCTCGTACCAGCGGAAATCGTGGTCGGCCTTGAAGGTGGCGGCCGCCTCGTGGAACGGCGCGATCAGGGCGCGGCCCAACCGCCGCCAAGCCACCGGCCCCAGGGGCAGGCGCGGCACGGTGAAGATGCCCAGAGGATCGGGCGTGGTGTCATGGGCCGGCCGCGGCAGGCGCGCCAGGATCAGCGGATACAGGAAGCCCACGGCCCCCACCACCGGAAACACCAGCCGGAAACGGTCAGGGTTGCCGTCCAGCAGACGGCCCAGCAGCAGGCTCACCGACGCGGCAGTCAGATGCTGCACCAGGGCCCCGCGCCCGAACACCACACCGCGCCGGGAGGGATGGATGTTGGCCTGCAGGATCCCGTTCTGGGCCGGATAGAACAGGGCCGCGAAGAAGTAGACCACGCCCAACAGGGCGATGAACGCGTAGGCCGAATGCACGAACAGGGCCAGAACCAGGACCAGCCGCCCCCCCAGCCCTCCGCGCAGCAGCCAGCGCCGGCGCCCCCCCTTGTCCATCAGCTGCCCCCAGTACAGGGCCAGCAGCATGCCGCTGGTCTCCATGACCACCGAGGCCGTGACCAACCAGTCGGGCGCGGCCAGGGACTTGGCCAGCACGAAGGGGAACAGCAGATAGCCTGACCACCACACGCCCTGCGCAGCCATGGCCAGCAGATAGCGGCGGACGGTCAGGCGCTCGAGGGCGTCCGCAGGTGCCGGCGGGGTGTTTGCGGCTTTCGTATTCAGGAAAGGCTCCTTGGCCGTCGGCATGGGTTCGGGGCACCCGCCACGGGTCCGGCGGGTCCCGGTCCGGATGCCAGACGGTCCGGTTCCTCGCCTTCGATGGCGTCCGGGGCCGGCTAAGGCGTCAGTTCCACCTCGACCCCACCGAATCTTGGCGCGATCAGATTGAACAACATGGCCTGCACGAAACCAAGGATACCCCCGACGACCGCGAAGGCAAGGGGCATGCCCAGCAGGGCCAGAAAGGCCAGGGCCGTTCCCGCGTTCCATGACCCGGTGGAAACCAGATCGTAGACGGCCCCGCCGAACGCATACAGCAAACCACAGACCAGCCCGACCATGGACATGAGGAGAGCCTGCAGCCTGGCGAGACGAATATAGCTGATGTTGCAGATTCTGGTCATTTTCCTGTCCGCCTTCCATGCTGGCATGAACGCTCACATCCTTTTTTGCATCGGCAGGGCATGAAGCATGGCTTCGAGAAACGATTGGCAATATATAGTGCCCGTTGGAAAAACCGCCTCCTGGATGGAGAATGAACATGCTGGATACAGCCCTGGCTTTTGACAACGTGACCATGCGCTTCGGCGGGCCCGGAAACGCGGGGCGCCTCGTCCTGGAAGACATCTCCTTCCAGCTTGCCCCGGGGGACATCGTCTCCCTCGCCGGGCGCAGCGGCACCGGCAAGTCCACACTCCTGCACCTGGCCGCGGGGATCACCTTGCCCACCGCCGGCTCGATCCGTTTGGCCGGTCGGGATCTGGCGCAGCTTGACGAAAGCCGCCGCACAACCCTACGCCGCCTCCACCTGGGGCTGGTGTTCCAGTTCTTCCATCTCCTCCCGCATCTGTCGGTCCTGGAAAACATCCTGCTGCCGGGCTGGATCGCCGGCCACAAGGACGCCGCCCTGAACGAACGCGCCGCCGCCCTCCTGGGCAGGGTCGGCCTGGCCGGCAGGGTGGGCGACCCGGTGGCCCAGCTCAGCGGCGGGGAGATGCAGCGGGTCGCCATCTGCCGGGCCCTGGTCCTTTCCCCGGCCCTCATCCTCGCCGACGAACCCACCGGCAGCCTGGACGAAAAGACCGGCAGGCAGGTGATGGATCTTCTGCTCGAGCTGGTCCGCAGTGAGGGTTGCTCCCTGTTGTATGTGACTCATAGCAGGGAACTGGCCGGGTTGGCCGACCGCCGCTGGCGTTTGCATGACGGCCATCTGGAACCGGAGGTCCCGGAGTGATTCGCCTGTGGTGGCGTTCCCTTGCCCGTTCCCTGCGCTCCGGGCGCACCCTGTTCCTGCTGGCCGTGCTCGGCGTCGCCCTGGGCGTCGCCTCGGTGGTCGCCATCCAGACCCTCAATCAGGGCGCTCTCGGCGCCTTCGACGGCAGCGTGCGCGCCGTCAGCGGGCGCGCCGACCTGACGGTGCTGGGCCTGACTCCGGCGTTTCCCGAGACCTTGCTGGTTCCGACCCTGGCCGATCCGGCCGTGGAGGCTGCCTGGGGCCTTTGCCGCGTGGACGCCGCGGTGGACGGTGTGGAAGGATTACTGCTGGATATGGTCGGGGTCGATCTGCTGGCTCCTGTGGGGCTGCCTCTGGAAGCCACCCTGGGCGCCGCCGATCCCGGCGATGCCCAGGCGGGCATCCTTGCCGCCATGGTCACGCCCGGCTGGGTGGCCGTCACCCCGGAGTTGGCGGCCAACCAGGGATGGGCCGTTGGTGACGCCATTGAAGTCAGCAGCGGCAGCCGCACCGCTCCGCTGGTTATCGGCGCCCTGGTGGATTTCCGCACCCTTGACCCCATGGCCCCACCCAACCTCGCGGTCATGGACATCGCCCAGGTCCAGGGACTGCTTGCCCGGCCGGGCCTCCTGCACCAGATCGACATCCGCCTGCGGCCCGGCACCGACACCGAAGCCGCCGCGGCCAGGCTGGGAGTGGCCCTGGGTCCTGGCGTCACCGTCGTCACCCCCGAGCAGCGCCAACAGGACACCCGCAGCCTGCTGGCCGCCTTCCGGCTGAATCTCACGGCATTGAGCCTGATCAGCGTCTTCGTGGGGGTGTTCCTGGTCCTTTCCAGCGTCCAGGCCTCGCTGACCATCCGGCGCCGGGAGTTCGGCATCCTGCGCTGCATCGGGGCCACGCCGCTGCAGGTGCGGGCCCTGATCCTGGCCGAGGTCGGCGTCCTCGGTCTGGCCGGAATCATGGTGGGCATCCCCCTCGGCTACGCCATGGCGCTGGCCAATCTCCAGACCGTCAGCGGCACCCTGACCAACATCTATGTCCTGGATGGCATCTCGAACCTGACCCTGACCCCCGGAGTCGTTCTCCTGGGCGCCGCCGTCGGACTGTGCGGAGCTTTGGCCGGCGCCCTCTGGCCGGCAGTCGAGATCTCCCGGCGGGACCCCCTTGTCCTGCTGGCGCCCGTCAACCTGCACGAGCAGGTCAGCCGCATCGCCTTCCGCCTTTCGGCCGTGGCCGCGCTGGCCGCGATCGCGGCCACCGCCTGGTTCGCATGGGCGGGATCCCGTACCAATTACGGTGGATTCATCTACGGTGGCATCATGATGCTGGCCCTGCCCCTGGTGGTGCCCCTGGTGATCAGCCTGACAGCGGGGTCGGCGCGCCCGCGCGGCATCGGTCCGGCCTTATGCCTGCGCAACCTGGCCGTGCGCCGGCAGGCTTCCACCCTGGCGGTCTCCGCGCTGGCGGTGACCGTGAGCATGCTCGTGGGCGTCACCCTGCTGGTGGCGGGTTTTCGCAGCACCCTGATCTCCTGGCTGGATGTGACCGTGCGGGCGGACATCTATGTTTCGAGCAAGAGTTGGGCGCGGGCAGGCCCCGAGGCAACTCTGGATAGTGATCTCCTGGCCGGTCTGCGGTCCTGGCCGGGTGTGGCCGCGGTGGAGGAACAACGCCGCATGCATCTGTACACAGCGGACCGCCGCTTCCGCATCTGGCTCAACGGCATCAAGGTGGCTGACATTCCGGGCGCGGAACTGGCCACCCGCCTGCCACTCAAAAAGGGTGCACCTGAGGCCGTGGCCGCCGGCCTGGAACACGGGGAGATCCTCATCGGCGAACCCCTGGCCCAGAAGGCAAGGCTGGATATCGGGGACACCCTGGTCCTGTCCGGGCCCTCCGGTCCGCTGCGTTACCGCGTCGCCGGCATCGCCTACGATTACACCAGCGAAGGGGGCACCGCCTTCGTGACCATGCCCACCCTGCAGAAGTCCTTTCCCGGTGAGCCGACCAGCAACGCGGCCCTGTTTCTGGAGCCCGGCGCCGATCAGGATGACCTGCTGCGCGATCTGCGCGCCGCATACAGCGACCGGCCACTGGTCCTGCGCAGCAATGCCGATCTCCGCCGGGAGGTGCTGGCCATCTTCGATCAGACCTTCGCCGTCACCGGCACTCTGCGCACCCTGGCCCTGATCATCGCCTGCCTGGGCGTGGCCCTCAACCTGCTGGTCCAGGCCCGGGAGCGGGCCGGGGAGTTGGGCTTGTTGCGCAGCCTGGGCGCCACCCGCAGGCAGATTTTCGGCCTGTTCGTGGGCGAAGGTCTGGGCGTCGGGATCCTGGGCCTGGGTCTGGGCCTGGTCGGGGGGATCGGCCTTGCCGCCCTGCTGATCGTGTTCGTGAACCGGCAATGGTTCGGATGGACCATCCGGCCCGCCTGGGCCGGGCAAGACCTGGCCCAGCAGGCGGTCATCATCCTGCTGGCCGTGGTCCTGGCCGCGGTCGTTCCGGCCTGGAAGGCCGGCCAGGCCGACCCGCTAACCTTGACGAGGGATGACCTGTGAAATCCGCTTTGCGTATGATCCTGCTGGCGATGGCGGCCTGCTTTGTCCTGGGCGCCGCGGGGGGCGTATGGCGCGATGCGGCGCCGGGCTACCGCTGGTCATTTCCGGCCGACCTGGCCGCCCATCCGGACTACAAGACCGAGTGGTGGTACGTAACGGGACACCTGGACCGGCCCGGCGGCGAGACCCTGGGATTCCAGGTCACCTTCTTCCGGGTCGGTCTGTTGCCCCCCGGCAAGCAAACGGGCCGAACCGCCTGGGACCCCCGCGACCTGGTCATGGCTCATGCCGCACTGACGGATCCGGACTCCGGTCGCCATGTCTTCAGCGAGGTCATTCGGCGTACGACCCCGTTCCTGGGCGGATTCGGGTCTCCCGGGGATTCGATGCTGGCCTGGTGCGCGGCCCCCGCGGGCACACCCGGCAAGTGGACCCTGGTCCATGCGGACGGGGTCTTCAGGGTCAGGGTCCGCGACAACGCCCAGGACCTCGCATTCACCCTCACGTGTCGCCCCACCCGGAAACCGGTCTTCCACGGCGATGGCGGTTTCAGCCCCAAGACCGCCACCGGGGATGTGGGCAGTCTGTACTTCTCCCAGACGCGCATGGAAGTGCAGGGTTCGGTCCGGATCGCGGGCCGGGGGACACCCGTCACCGGCTCGGCCTGGCTGGACCGGGAGATCTTTTCCAACACCCTCGGCTCCGACCAGAAGGGCTGGGACTGGGCCGCGCTGAATCTGGATTCGGGCGAGGATCTCATGCTGTACCGGTTACGCGGCAAGGAGAGGCACGATGACTTCGCCCTGGGCACCTTCGTTGATTCCCTTGGCGCCGCCGCCCCCCTGCCCGGCAACGCCTGGCGCCTGGAACCCCTGCGGTGGTGGGCCAGCCCCCACACGGGCGCCCGGTACCCCGTGGCCTGGAAGCTCACGGTGCCCGGGCGGAACCTAACATTCCGCCTGGAAGCTGTTCTCCCCGATCAGGAGAACGTGTCCGCCCTGACGGGCATCCACTACTGGGAAGGCGCGGTGACCGTGGCGCCATGGGAAAACCCCGACCGGATCATCGGCCGGGGTTTCGTGGAACTGACCGGCTACGGGGAGGGCAGCAGGCCACCGGTGTGAGCCGAAAGGCTGGTCAGGGAATATTCCCCAACCCCTTGGTCACCCCGCCGCGGCTACCTGCGTATTCGCCGCCGGGGCCTCAGGTCACCAGCGGTTTGCCCACCGCCGCGGCGATGGTCCCCAGCTGCTTCATGAGGTCGTTCAGCATGGGAAACGTCAATGCCTGGGGCCCGTCGCTGAGGGCCTTGGCCGGATCGGGGTGCGTCTCGATGATGATGCCGTCGGCGCCGGCGGCCGCGGCGGCCAGGGCCATGGCCGGCACGTACTGCACCAGGCCCGCTGCGTGGCTGGGATCGACGATGATGGGCAGGTGGGTGCGTTCGTGCAGGACGGGCACCGCGGAGATGTCCAGGGTGTTGCGGGTGGCTGTCTCGAAGGTGCGGATGCCGCGCTCACACAGCAGGACCTGCTCGTTGCCGTTGGACATGATGTACTCGGCGGCCAGCAGCAACTCATCGATGGTGCTCATCAGGCCGCGCTTTAGCATGACCGGGGTACGCGCCTTGCCCACCGCCTCCAGCAGGGCGTAGTTCTGCATGTTGCGGGCGCCGATCTGCAGGATGTCCGCATAGCGGCTGACCAGGGGCACCAGATCGGGAGCCACCACCTCGGTGATGATCGGCAGGTCGGTCTTCTCCCGCGCCAGGGCCAATAGCCGCAGCCCTTCCTCCTTCAAACCCTGGAAGCTGTAGGGCGAGGTACGAGGCTTGTAGGCGCCTCCGCGCAGGACATGGCCGCCACTGGAAACCACCGCCTTGGCCGTGGCCAGCAACTGCTCCTCGCTCTCCACGGCGCAAGGCCCGGCCATGACCACGAAGCGCGGTCCGCCGATGCGCAACCGGCCGACCTTGACCACCGTGGGTTCGGTACGGAAGTCCCGGCTGACCAGCTTGCCCTTGCTCTGCAGGGGCGAGATCCGGGCCACACCGGCCAGCTCGGCGACCGGGGCGAGGTCGGGCTCCGCCGCGTCCATGACGCCGATCACGGTGCGTTCGGCCCCGTGGTGGGGGCGCGGCGTGAAGCCCAGGTTCTCGACGAAACTGATGACCCGGCCCAGGTCGGCCAGGGTGCTGTCGGGTCGCATCTCGATGATCATGACGATTCTCCCTGCGCGGCGATGGCCGCGCGCACTTCGGTCAGGAATTCCTTCACCGCCGCCGCGGCCGCGGTGGGGTCCGCAGCCTCGGCCACCCGGCGCAGCAACGCGCTGCCGATGACCGCCCCATCGGCCAGGCGGCACACCCTCGCGGCGGTCCCGGGATCGGAGATTCCGAAGCCCACGCATACCGGCTGGTCGCACGCCGCGCGAACCCGCGCGACGGTGTCGGTCAGGTCGCCCGGACCGCCCGCCCCGGTCACGCCCGTGGTCGAGACCAGGTACAAAAAGCCCCGTGCGGACCTGCCCAGGGAGGCCATGCGGCCGGTGCCGGTGGTCGGGGCCAGCAACTCGATCAGGGCCACGCCGCGTTCGGCCATCAGGGCGCGCAGAGGTGCGGACTCCTCGTGGGGCAGATCCGGCACGATCAACCCCGAAACCCCCGCCTCCGTGCAGGCGGCGGCGAACTTCTCCGGCCCGAATTTCAGGACGGGGTTCAGGTAGCCCATCAAGATCACCTGCAGGCCGTGCCGCTCCCGGGCCTCGGCTGCCATGGCCAGGACCCGCCGCATGGTCACCCCCCGGTCCAGGGCCTGCTGCGAAGCGGCCTGGATCACCGGCCCGTCGGCCACCGGATCGCTGAAGGGCATGCCGATTTCCAGCACCTTGCAGCCGGATGCGGCCACTGCCTCCAGCAGCAGCGAGAATCCCTCGCGGTCGGGGTAGCCCGCCGTAAGAAACGGCACCAGCAGCTTGCCGCCGGTGTCGCGGCGCTCGCGGGCGAAGGCATCGAGCCTCAATGCGGCCTCACTCATGGGCGGCTCCTTCCAGGCTGGACATATCCTTGTCGCCGCGGCCGGAGAGATTGACCAGGATGATCCGACCGGCCGGGGCGCCTGACGCCAGTTTGCGCGCGAAGGCCAGCGCGTGGCTGGATTCCAGGGCGGGGATGATGCCTTCGCGCCGGGCCAGGTCCGCGCAGGCGGCCAGGGCCTCGGCGTCTGTCACGGTGTCGTAACGCACGCGGCCCGTGTCCTTCAGGTGGCTGTGCTCCGGTCCTACCCCGGGATAGTCAAGACCCGCGGCGATGGAGTGGGCCGGCAGGACCTGGCCGTCGTCGTCCTGCATCAGGTAGCTGTAGGAACCGTGCAGCACCCCCGGTTCGCCCAGGCAGAGGGCGGCGGCGTGGCCCTGGTTCGAGCCCCCGGCCTCCACGCCGAACAGCTCCACGCCGTCATCGGCCAGAAACCCGCTGAAGATGCCGATGGCGTTGCTGCCGCCGCCCACGCAGGCAACCACCTGGTCGGGCAGGCGGCCGGCCGCGGCCAGGATCTGCTCGCGCGCCTCGGTTCCGATGACCGCCTGGAAGTCGCGCACGATGGTGGGATACGGATGCGGTCCCACCACCGAGCCGATGATGTAGTGCGTCGTATCCACGTTGGTGACCCAGTCGCGGATGGCCTCGCTGGTGGCGTCCTTGAGGGTGCGCGCCCCGCTGAGCACGGGCACGACCTTCGCTCCCATCATCTCCATGCGCGCCACGTTGGGGGCCTGGCGCTCCATGTCCACCTCCCCCATATACACCGTGCACTCCAGGCCCGCCCAGGCCGCCACCGTCGCGGTGGCCACGCCGTGCTGGCCGGCGCCGGTCTCGGCCACCAGGCGCATCTTACCCATCCTGCGGGCCAGCAGCACCTGGCCCAGGCAGTTGTTGATCTTGTGGGCGCCGGTGTGGTTCAGGTCCTCGCGCTTGAGGTAGATCACCGCCTGGCCTCCGTACTCGCGCTCGATGTTCCGCGCCCGGTACAGGGGCGTGGGCCGGCCGGAGTAATCCTTGAGCAAGGCATGGAACTCGACCTGGAACTCCGGATCGCTACGGGCCTCGTCGTACACGCGCTCCAGCTCGCTGAGACCCGGCATGAGGGTCTCGGGCACGAACTGACCGCCGTACACGCCGAAGCGCCCGGGCCCGGTGCGGGCGATGATGCTCATCGGATGACCTCCTGGAAAAACCGGTGCACGCGACCGGGATCCTTGCGGCCGGGTGCGGCCTCCACCGCCCGACAGATGTCGATGGCGAAGGGCCGGACGCCCCCCGGCGCCGACCCGGTTCCCGAGTCCAGCCCTCCGGCCAGGAACAGCTCGGCGCCCTGCGCGGCCAGGGCCGCCGCGGCTTCCAGCCAATCGGGATCGCCCGTCGCGGCGGCGCCGCCGGCCTTGGGCTGGTCCAGCAGGAAGTAGCGGGCTTCGTCATAACGGCGCACGGTGTCGTCCCCGATCTGGCCCGGTGTGAGCGCCTTGATCAGCGGCCGGCCCGTGAGTCTCCGCACCTCCCGCAGGTACTCCGGACTCTCGCTGCCGTGCAGCTGGATCAGGTCCAGGTCGCAGGCTGCGGCCGTCTGGGCCACCAGGGAGGCGTCCTGGTCCATGAACACCCCCACCAGGCGGGCATACGGCGCGGCCACGCGGATGGCGCGAGCCCGGTCGACGCCAATCCGACGCGGACTCTCCGCGAAGATCACCCCCAGCAGGTCAGCGCCCTCGGCCGCACACAGCGCCGCATCCTCCGGAGTGGTCAGGCCGCAGATCTTCACCCGCACCCGATCCTCGTCCTCGCGTCCGTTCAGTTCGCGCACCTTCCGCCCTGGATCACCGCTCAGCAGCAGGGCGTGGCCCACCAGGAAGGCGTCCGCGCCCCGGCCCGCGAGGCGCTCGATGTCCGCGCGTCGCTCCAGGCCGCTTTCACTGACGCGCACCACATCGCCCGGAATGCGGGGCAACAGCCGTTCGCTGCGGGCGATGTCGGTCTCCAGGGTGGACAGGTCTCGGTTGTTGATCCCCACCACGCGGGCGCCGGCGGTCAGGGCGCGTTCGATCTCCCGGCCGTCATGGCACTCCACCAGCGCGTCCAGGCCCAGGGCGTGGACCTCGGCCAGGAACGCGCGCAGGTCCGCGTCGTCCAGCATGCGCGCGATCAGCAGCACGGCGTCCGCGCCCGCGGCCCAGGCGGCGCGGATCTGCACCGGATCGATGATGAAGTCCTTGCTGATCACCGACAACGGCGCGGCCCGGCGCATGGTCGCCAGGTCGTCCAGGGAGGTGCCGAAGTTGGCCGCATCGGTGACCACCGACATGGCCACCGCTCCTGAGCGCGCGTACCAGCGCGCCAGGTTGCCAGGGGAAGAGGGATTGCGGAAGTCCGGGCGGCTGGGGGACGTAGCCTTGACCTCGGCGATGATGCCCCGGCTGCCCCGCAGGGTGTCCGCGAAGGGCCGCACCGCGTCCCACGGGCGGCGTTCCGGCGCCGGGTGCGCCTTCAGGTGGGCGACCTCGCGTTCCTTCTGCCCGCGCACCGCATCCAGGAAGCTCACGCCGATTCCTCCCTGGCCAGGCCGCCGCTGACGGCGACCAGTTCCTCCAGCTTGGCCAGGGCGCTGCCGTCGACCAGGGCCCGGCGCGCCAGCTGTGCGCCCTCGCGCGCGTCTGCGGCCACCCCGCCGGCCACCGCCGCGAAAGCCGCGTTCAGGATCACGGCCGCCGCCGCCCGCGGCCGCCCGCCGCCGAAAATCTCCCGGATCAGAGCGGCGTTTTCGGCCGCCGTCCCGCCGGCCAGGGAGGCCAGGGGCACCGGATCCAGGCCCGCCTCCTGCGGCATGAACTCGTACATGCGTACGGTGCTTCCGCGCAGCTCCGCCACCCGGGTCGGCCCGCAGGGTGAGACCTCGTCCAGGCCGCCGTGGCCGTGGACCACGAAGGCCCGCTCGGCGCCCAGCTCGCCCAGGGCCCGGCACACCGGTTCGCACAGGCCGGGGTCGTACACACCCATGACCTGGCGTCTAACCCCCGCGGGGTTGGTCAGGGGACCCAGCAGGTTGAAGACCGTGCGCACGCCCAGTTCCCGGCGCACGGGCATGGCATGCTTCATGGCCGGGTGCAGGCGCGGGGCGAAGAGGAATCCCACCCCCACGGTGTCGATGAGCCGGCCGACCTGCTCCGGTTGCAGATCGATGACAACGCCCAGCGCCTCCAGCACGTCCGCGCTGCCACTCCGTGATGACACCGCGCGGTTGCCATGCTTGGCCACCCCCGCCCCCAGGGCAGCGGCCACCAGCGCCGCGGCGGTGGAGATGTTGAAGGTACCGCTGCGGTCGCCCCCGGTGCCGCAGGTATCGACGAGATCCGGGCGTCCGGCGGGGATCGCCACCGCGTGGGTGCGCATGGCCTCGGCGAATCCCGTGATCTCGGCCGCCGTCTCGCCCTTCAGGCGCAGGGCGACCAGGTGGGCGGCCAGCAGGGCCGGAGTCATCCGCCCCCCCATGACCGCGTGCATCAGATCACGGGCGCCCTCACGGCCCAGGTCCTCTCCACGCAACAGGATGTCCAGGCTCTCAATCGCCACGGCCGGCCTCCTCGGTGCGGGTCATCTCCAGGAAGTTGGCCAGCAGGCGACGGCCCTCCACGGTCAGGATGGACTCGGGATGGAACTGCACGCCCTCGACCCGCTTGTCCGGCATGCGCACGCCCATGATCTCGCCGCTGGAGGTGTAGGAGGCGATTTTCAGGACCGACGGCAGGGTGTCCTCGCGGGCGGTCAGCGAGTGGTAGCGCGTGGCCGGGAAGGGATTGGACAACCCCTCGTAGATGGTCTGGCCGTCGTGGTACACGCGGCTGGTCTTGCCGTGCATGACGCGGTCGGCCCGGCTGATGGTTCCGCCGCAGGCCTGGACGATGCACTGGTGGCCCAGGCAGATGCCCAGAATGGGGATGCGGCCGGTGAAGTGGCGGATGAACTCCAGACTCACCCCCGCGTCGTCCGGCGTGCCCGGCCCCGGCGAGATGATGAGCGATTCCGGCCCCAGGGCCACGGCCTCGTCCAGGGTGATCCGGTCGTTGCGGGTCACGGTGACCTCGGCGCCGAGTTCGCCCAGCAGCTGCACGACGTTGTAGGTGAACGAATCGTAGTTGTCGATGAGCAGATGCATGGCTACAGCCCCTCCTCGGCGATGCGCACCGCGCGTGTCAAAGCCCTGATCTTGTTGAGCGTCTCGGTGTGTTCGCTCGCGGGCACGGAATCGGCCACGATGCCCGCGCCGGCCTGCACCGTGAAGCGGTCGCCCTGCATCAGCAAGGTCCGGATGGTGATGCACATGTCCATGTCGCCGCGCTGGCCGAAATAGCCCACCGCCCCGGCGTAGGGACCGCGGCGCCGGCCCTCCAGTTCGCTGATGATCTGCATGGTGCGGATCTTCGGCGCCCCGCTCACCGTGCCGGCCGGGAACACCGCCTGCAGGGCGTCGAACATGTCCAGCCCCCCGCGCATGCGGCCCGAAACCCGTGAGACCAGGTGCATGACGTGGCTGTACCGCTCGACGGCCATGAACTCGTCCACCTGCACCGTGCCGATGTCGCACACCCGGCCCAGGTCGTTACGGCCCAGGTCCACCAGCATGACATGCTCGGCCCGCTCCTTCTCGTCCGCCAGCAGTTCCTCCGCCAGGCGCGCGTCTTCCGCGGCGGTCTCCCCCCGCGGCCGGGTGCCGGCGATGGGATTGACCTGCAGGATGCCGTCCTCCAGGCGCACCAGCATCTCCGGCGAGCTGCCGATGAGTTGGAAATCCCCGCAGTCCAGGAAGAACAGGTAGGGGCTGGGGTTGAGGATGCGCAGGGCCCGATAGATCTGGAAGGGCGCCACCGGGGTGCGCCCGTGGAGCCGCTGGGAAAGCACGATCTGGAAAGCGTCCCCGGCCAGGATGTGTTCCTGGGCGCGGGCCACCATGGTCTCGAAATCCTCCTGCGGGATCTCCGCCTCCAGGCCGGCCAGCGGATCGATGTCCGTAGCATAGCCCCGCTCCGTTCCGGCATCGGTCCCCGCCGCAGCCGGCCGCACCAGCGGTCCGGCCAGGGCCGTCAGCACGGCCTCGATCTCCCTGGACCCCGCCGCGTGGGCCGCCGCCGGATCACCCTGCGGGGGGATGGTCAGCACCTCGATCTGGTTCTGCACGTGGTCGAAGACCACCATGGTGCGCGGAAACAGGAAGCGGAAATCCGGCAACCCGGGCCCGCCCTCTCGGGGCAGGGGAATGCCATCCAAGTAGCGCACGATGTCGTACCCGATGTACCCCACCGCCCCGCCGAAGGGCGGCGGCAGGGTGTTGTCCTCGTCCCAGGCCAGCGGATCCCGCCCCAGTTCGGCCCGCACCACCGCCAAGGGATCGTCAGGATCGGCGGCCAGGGTCTCGACGACCCGCTCCCCGCCGTTCCCGCTCCGCTCCACGGTGACCCGGTCGTCCTGCAGGGTGACCACCGTGTGGACGCCCATGCCGATGAAGGTGTAGCGCCCCACCTGCACCCCGCGCTCCACACTCTCCAGCAGGAAGGACGCGCCCAGCGGCTGTAGTTTCAGGAAGACGGACACGGGCGTCTCCAGATCTGCGGGGATGCGGGTCCGAAGGGGAGCGCAGCCCTCACCACCGTCCCGGTCCAGGTATTGCTTGCGATCCGGTGTGATCATCGCGTCTCCTCGTCGCTTCCGTTATGGACAAACAAAAAACCGCCCCGGTCATGCCGGTGGCGGATCCGCAGGTCCTGTGTCTCGTCAGTTCAGGGAACGATCAAGATGCTACAGCACACGGACAGCGCCACCGGGCCGCCAGGCCCACCAGCGCCACCAATAACCATCGCCCGCCAGGGCGGTCGTGTGCGGTGTGCGGTTCATGATCCTCCAGGTAACGGGCTGGGGCGGGATGGACCCGCCCCGAATCTTCCCTGATTGTACAATAGCCGCGGGCATTCGTCAACCGCTTCGCCCGGGGACGACGGGGCAACGCGAAACCGGATGCGGGATCCAGGACCATGATCTCCTGATCCTGACGGAGTATCCTGCCCCTACGACTCACTGAATATGTAACGCCCCCCCGCGACCGTCACGTTCGGAGGCCGGTGGTTCTGCTCGAACCAGCCGTAGCCCTCCTTGAGGTTGGCCCAGAATCCTGCCCAGGGTGATTGCCTTTGAGCCGTCATGTTCCCGTCCGTCATGCGGAAGGGAAAAATGTGGACGCGGAAAAACGGCTGGCCGCCCCTGAACGCCGCATCCGCCAACGTGAAGATCTCCTCGATCACCGGATCGGTCATGGCGTAGCAGCCGATGGAGACGCAATTCCCGTGGACCATCAGGGCGCTTCCGGTGCGCCCGTGGGCGCGGTCGTACGCGTTAGGAAACCCCAGGTTGAAAGACAGGTGGAAATGGCTCACGGGGTTCATCCTCTCCGGGGTAACATAGTAGAAACCCTCCGGACTCTGGCCATCGCCCGTGCACAGCTTTGGCCCCGGATCACCCGAATAGCTGCAGATATCGTAGGTCTTGAACAGCTTGAACGTCCCGCCGGCCGCCACCCAAACCTCGAATTCACGGCTCTCCTTGAAGATGCGGATGAAGATGGGGGCTCCCAGGGTGAGCCCCTTGGCGGCCAGCGCCCGCTCGAGGGCCGGGGTGACCCGCGCGATGGCTTCCCGTGATCTGGGGCTCGACGGCACTGCGAAGGCCGCGAGCGGTCCCACCGACGCCAGACAGAACAAGAAGGCCAGGACCAAGACCTTCATTTCGCCAACACCTTCCCCCTGCTCATGGTGATCACCCGGGTGGCGATATCTGCCGCTTCGTCCCGGTCATGGGTGACATAGAGCAGTGTGAAACCCAGGGTTTCCTGCAGGCGCAGGATCTCCCTGCGCAGCCGCACGTTCAGTTCCTGGTCGAGGCTGGAAAGCGGTTCATCCATCAGGAGCACCCGGGGCTCGAGGGCCAGGGACCTGGCCAGGGCCACGCGCTGTTGCTGTCCTCCCGACAGTTCCGCGGGCTTCCTGCCTGCGAAATCAGACATGCCCACCAGGTCCAGCACCTGTCGGATCCGGCGGGCCCTTGCGTCCGCCGGCAGGCCCTTGGCCTTCAGTCCGAACTCGATGTTCCCCTTGACGCTCAGATGGGGCCAGAGGGCGAGATCCTGGAACACCATGCCCAGGTTCCGCTGCCCCGGCGGCTTGATGATGCTGCCGTCCTTCGCCACCAGCTCGCCGCCCAGGGAAATGCTGCCCGTATCGGGGGCGATGAAACCCGCGATCAACCTGAGGATCGTGGTTTTCCCGCAACCGGAGGGGCCAAGGATCACGATGCGCTCTCCCGCTGCAATCTCCAGGGAGACGTTGTCCAGCGCTGCGCCGGTGTGGTACGCCTTGGAGACCGCATCCAGCTCCACGATCTTCATCGGGCTGCCTTTCTGGTCATGACCTCGAGTATTGCCCACAGGATCCCCGCCGGCAGCAGCGTGGCGGCGATCATGATCATGCAGAGGGCAGCGATCAGTTCGGCGGATCCGTTGGCCATGAGCGTGAAGATGCGCACCGGCAAGGTCTCGTGGCCCGCCGGATAGACCAGCATGGTGATCCCGGTATCGCGCAGGGAAAAGATGTACCCCACCAGCCAGCCGGCCACAAGACCGCGCCGGGCCAGCGGTGCGACGATGAACGCCATCCTGCGCCACCATCCGGCCCCCGCGACCTCCGCCGCTTCTTCCATGGAAGGCGGGATCCGTCCCAGCTGGGTGACGGATATGCGGCTGGTCAGCGCCGTATACTTGGCGAGATAACCGAGGATGATGATCACCGGCGTGCTGTAGACGAGGTTCGCCCGGGGCGTATTCCACAGACTGATCAGACCAATGCCGATCACCGTGCCGGGCAGTGCGAAAAGGAAGATCGTCCACGAATCCACCGACCGCCACAACGGCAATGCCTTCGTCTGGATCAGATAGCCGGTGCAGAAACCCAGCAAGGTCAGCAGCGTCGCCCCACCGACGGCATACGCCAGGCTTCTGAGCAGGCTGTCTCCGGCCCTGTCCAGGGCTTCTGCGTAGGCACCCGCGCCTGCCGACTGGATGACAAGGACAACGAGCGGCACGATCACGATGACCAGACCGGCCAATGCCACGGACACCAGCAGCCACCTTCGCCCGGCGCCGAGAGCTATCAAGGGCGAAAACCCGGCCCCCGGGGACGGGCGTAGCTGGTAGGTCCTTTCGCGCAGGAACACCGACTCCAGCCACAGCAGCAGGAACGTGACGGCGGCCAGCGGCACGGCAGCGGCCGTGGCGGCCTTGAAGTTGTAAAAGGCGGAGAACTGGGTGAAGCTTTCCACCGGGAAGACGTCATAGCGCAGGAAATTCGGCACGCTGAATTCCCCGAAGCTGAGCAGGAAGACCAGCATGCCCGCGAGCAGGACTCCGGGCAGGATGAGCGGAATCGTGATCCCCTTCACGATGCGGCCCCAGCCCGCAACCAACCTTCCCGCCTCTTCCAGCCCCGGATCGATGGTCCGCAGGAAGATCATGGTCAGGAGTATGGGTATGGGCAAAAAGACACAGAACAGGACGAAGACACATCCAGGCAGACCGAAGAACAACCCTGCGGCCGCACCGGTGGCCTCGGCCCCGGCCAGATGCGCCAGCAGGCCTCCCCCACCCAATAGATCAGACCAAGAGACCGCGACGATGTACGGGGGGATCAGCAGGGGGATGACGAACAGGACCGTGAAGAACCTCCGCAGGGGCAGGTCCGTTTTCCCCAGGAGTATGCCCAGGGGCACCCCGGCCGTGACCGTGAGCACCGTGACCAGGGAAGACAGCGCCATGCTGTGACCCATGAGGGTCCACTGGCGGGCTGACCTCAGCAGGCCACCGTACGCCACCAGGCTGAAATGCCCCTCCACGAAGAGGCTCTTGACCAGCATGGAAAGCACCGGAAGTACGCCGACGACAAGCAGCAAAAGGACGATGAAGGCGAGGAACAGGCGCCTTGTCATGGTGGCTAGAGTCCCATCCAGCTCTTCAGGAAGGGCTGGATGGCAACCATTTTTTCAGCGACCGCGGCGTAGTCCACCTGCATGACCTTGAGGTCCTTGATGGCCTTCAGTTCGGGCGGCGTCTGCACGCCGGGATGCAGGGGGATCTGGGCGCAATCGGCGAAGGCCAGCTTGCGCTCGGTTTCCCGGGTCAGCAGGAAATCGATGAGCTTCCGGGCCGTGCCCGGGTGGGGTCCGCCCTTGATCAGCACCGCCGCGTTGGGCACGATGAAGCACCCGATGCCTTCGGCTCCCTGGTCCGGATAGACCATGGCCAGAGGCGTGCCCTGCCGGATGCGGTTGACCGCGTCGTCGCTGTCCACGAGGCTGAAGTCATACCGGCCGGCGGCGACGAAGTCCGCGCTCTCGCCGTTGTTGGTCGAGACGGCCACGTCGTTGTCCTTCATCGCGGACATGAACTCCCTGCCCTTCTCATCACCCCAGATGGTGAACAGGGCGGCGATCTCGGAAGTCGTGGTCCCGAAAAGGGGGTTGGTGATGACCGCCCTGCCCCGCCGGTGGGGGTCTGTATAGGCCAGGATGGTTTTGGGTCGGTCCTGCACGCCCTTGTTCACCACCAGGACCCTGGCCCGCGCGGAAAAACCGGTCCAGTAGCCGTCGGGATCCTTGAACACCGGCGGGATATCCTCCGCCTGTTTGGACACGAAAGGCGTCGAGATCCCTTTCTGCTTGAGGACCTCGGCCCGAATGGGCTCGTTGGCCCAGTACACATCGGCCTGGGGGTTCTCCTTCTCGGCGATGAGCCGGTTCATGGCGCCGGTGCTCTTGGCCTCTTCGGTGTCGTAGACCGCCTTGACCTTGATGCCGGTCTCGCGCTCGAAATCCTGCAGGATGGGCTCGGAAAAGACCTGGTCCTCGGAGACGTAAACGACGACGACCCGATCCCCGCCCTGGTTCCGTCCACAACCGCCCAGCAGCAGAGCTGTACCCAGGACGCCGATGGTCCCCACCAGGAGTGCGATTTTCTGCATGGAGAGGCCGCCTTTCTACCGCTGCGCCGGGGTCACGGAAAAATTGTCGAAGGATGTCACGGCGTCGGCCTTGGTCCACAGGCCCACCCCGCCGGGCTTGACGAAGAGGCTGTCCTTGCCCTCGAGCACCTTCTTCCCGTCAAGGTAACCGGCGAAGCGGTCGCCGTGCTGGACGATCTTGAGGGTGTGCCACCGGCCCGCCTGCAGGGTGATGCGGGCATCGGCCAGGGTCTTGCGGGCCCCGTCACGAACGTAGTAGAGGCGGAAGTTGTTTTCCAGGGGGTTGAAGCGGGCGATGTAGTAGTTCTGCTTGTCCTGCGCCCGCCAGATCACGCCCCCGCCCTGATCCTCGTTTCCCGTGACGGCCTTGAACCGGACCTGGATCTCGCCGTCGAGGAACGAGATGGAATCGGTCCAGCAGAGGTTGAAGGTGCCGCCGGAGGAATGGTTCGTGGCGGTCAGGGCCAGCACACGGTCGCCCGAAGGGGCGCCCGCATCCTCGACAACCTGCCAGGTGGCCAAGGGGCCTTTCCGGTTGGTGGCCTCTATCCGCCACCCTGCGGGCAGCTCGCCCACGGGGACATCATCGAAACTCCAGGACACGCCGCTTGACTTGTCCGCCTCCGGGGCTGGGTGATCGGCCGCGGTCTGGCTCCGGGACCTGTTGCAGCCCAGGGTCGCCAGCAGCACGCACGCCATGAACAAGGTCATCGTCTTCCCGTTGCTTGCGGGGGGCATTTTCATCATCGCTTCCTTTCCCGGCATGGCCGAGGGGCGGGCAGAATCATCCGCTGTGCTGGAAGGGGACACTGCCATACACGGCGCTGGATTTCGTACCGCCCCCATTCAACGAAACAGGCTTTTCACTTCGCCCCAGGTCGTGCGTTCGTCGAGAACGGTGGTTTCTGCCGTCAACCTGAAAACCGCTTCACTTATGTCCAACGACTGGTAGCCGTCGTCGATCGGACATTCCAGGGAGTATCCCCCCCCCCCGAAAGAGAGCAGGAGTTCCACCTCTCCACTCAGAATGAAATCCAGCGAGGTCGTATCCTGGTCTCCCAGGTACAAGGGGTGGAAATAGTCATAAAGTGAAGAAACACCATTCGTAGTAAATACCAGGGCGGAACCCCACCTGACATGCCCCACCTCGTCCTTGAGTGAACCTTCCAAATTGGCTTTCCAGTCCTGGTATTGTTCTTCTTCAAGGCAATAGAGCGTTCCCAGATGCGCGTCCCCGGTGCACCGGAGTTCAGCCGAGATGATATGGTCGACCCCCGCCGGAATATTGATGGGCACGCTGCGTTCATCCCTGTACGGATATTCCATTTCATAGAGCCCGAGAGCTTCCGGCAGAGGGATGTCCAGGGTCTTCACTTCCGCCTGCGCCTGGGAGCAGATCAGGGCGAGGGCGGCGAGGAATACGAGCCGCATGGGGCCGGTCCTTTCCTTCATCGGCGGCGGTTTCACCCGCATACGGCGTCAAGTTGGTTGCCGGGGGCAAGGGCTTGGCCGTGGGTTTGTAGCGCCTCCATCCTCAGCATCCTTCCAGCAATTTGAGCAACTCCTGAATCAGCTTCGTGCCCGTGGCGTTTTCGTGCCGCTGTGCAATCGCCTGCTCCAGCTCGTGGGGGAATCCTCGTCCGCAGGTCGCCTTCAGAACCTGCTCCACCAGCTGGCGGACGCGCTCCTCCTCGGCCGCCGTGGCGATGCGCGCGTTCGGCGAGGATGGCCACCGATCACCGACGTATAGCGCTCCCGGCGTGAGTGTCGAGAGCCCATGGTCGATACAGAACTTGACCAGGCAACCGTCCGCATCGGTAAGGACCGCGCCCACCGTGCCTCCATCATAGTACCAGCCGATGGACACTACGGTCAGCGGCTCCCGGCCGCATTCCTTAAGCTGATAGTCGTCCAGGTAACTGGTCCGCAAAAGCTCATCGTCCTGGACCCACTGCCCCAGCCGAAGAGCCTTCAGCCAGCCGACCGCCTCCCGGTCGGCGTCATCGGTAAGTTCATCGAACTGCCTGTGCGCCAAGCTGTCCAGCTCTCCGGGGGAGTACCGGTCATGCAGCCACCGGGACATACGAGCAAGCTGGTGATACCCGGACAGAAGACCCGCCAGGTAAGCATCAAACTTCCCCGAACCCGCGCGGGCCGCAAGATCGCCACCGCAGGACATCTGCCGTTGCTGGGTAAACGAATATTTCCTGTCCAGATAATCCTGAAGGAGTTTCAGAAGCGCTGATTCCTCCTGGCTTCCAATTGCAACCGTTTTCGCGCCTTCATCGTTTGGGTGCAGGGCGCCGACCCGAAACCCCCGGTGTTCTTCTCCGGGCCGGAAGCCGATGCACAATCTCAGTGTATCCCCTTTTGCATCGGCAACCGCCACTCCTCCGCCCAGCAGCCAGCCCTCCTCGCAGACCGCCACAACCCTTGTGATCGGGCCGAACCCCGCGATGCCCACCTTGTCAACGCCCCTGGCAGATGCAGGGAGGATCAGTGCTGCCATGGCAGCCAGCATCAAGACCCTCATCATGGCCCCCTTTGATCGTGGGCAGGCCCATACCTTGCAATCGGCTCCGGCCGCGGAGAGGACTCCAGGATCGTTCTCGAACGCCAGGCCGTCTCGTTCATAGTCCGATTTCGGCAATGATCCCGGGCATCAAGGACCGCGCCTTGTTGATCACCAATGCAAAAAAGAGAAACAGCCCCGAAGCCATCCCCAGATAGGGCATCACCTTGCCGATCAACAACTCCGGCCCCAGAACGGAGCGCAGGTACTCACCCAGGATGATCGTGCAGATCACCATGAAAATACCGAGCAACCCGGTGCGGCTCAAGAGCACCCGGGAATAGGCCTTGCTCCACACTCGTTGCCTGTCATTGGGCGCAAGAGATCGCAGCTCAGGCATGGAGCTCAGTGACATGTACAACCTCACGCCGGCCTCCTTCCTCGTGTCTCCAGGAATTGGCTATCTAGTTCTTGATATCAGTATACCCCGCCCTCCCCCAACGAGTCAAAAAACTCCGAAACAGCAACGAATCCCCCTGTTAGATGCCGATTTCGGCGGTATCCATCCCCCGGGGGTTTTCCGCCATCGGTTGATAGCTTGCGTGGGTTCGCCACATATCCGCTAACCCTCCGGTCTTTCCGAGGCACGATAGAGGCACGATCACGATGTTCCCACTGGTGCCGGACCCCGCCCTTGGGATATATTGCATTCCGATGCCGGGGGACAATCATTCAACGGGGGACAGGCTCGCGTGCCGACTGACCTTGCATTCTGGCTTTTCTGGCTTTCGGTGGCGCTCATCGCGTACACCTATTTCGGTTTTCCCCTGCTGCTGTATCTGCGGGCCCGCTTTGCCGGAAAAAATCCGGCCGCCGGGGATGCCCTGCCGCCGATCACGGTGATCATGGCCGCCCATAACGAGGCCCCGGTCATCCAGGACAAGCTCGCCAACACCTTGGCCCTGGATTATCCGCCCGAACTGCTGGAGATCGTCGTGGCCTCGGACGGCTCGGATGACGGCACCGATCAGCTCGTCAGGGATTTCGGCGCCCCCGGTCTGACCCTGATCTCCCTGCCTCGCGGCGGCAAGAACGCGGCGCTGAACGCTGCGGTGGCCATGGTCAAGGATCCTGAGCGCATCCTGTTGTTCACCGACGCCGACACAACCCTGGATCCGGCCGCGGCCCGCCTGCTGGCCGCGCATTTCGCGGACCCGGAAGTGGGCGGCGTGGGCGGGGATTTCCACTACGCCGACCCCGGCAGCAGCGGGGCGGGGGAGATGTCGTACTGGTCTCTCGACCGCTGGCTGAAGACGCAGCAGAGCCGCGGCGGCAGCGTGACCTCGGCCACCGGCCAGATCTACGCCCTGCGCCGCCATCTGTTCGACCCCTGCCCGCCCGGAGTCACCGACGATTTCTTCATCTCCACCGGCGCCATAGCCGGCGGCAAGCGCCTGGTCTTCGAGCCCCGGGCCCGTGGCTTCGGTCCGGTCGCGCCCACGAACCGGGAATTCACCCGCAAGGTGCGTGTGGCCTCGGCGGGGTTCACCTCCCTGCGCCACCGGCGCGGCCTTCTGAACCCCTTCCGCCACGGATTCTACGCCCTGCAACTCCTGACCCACAAGGTCCTGCGCCGCATGATCCTGATCCCGCTGCTGCTGCTGCTGATCAGTGCCCCCGTGCTGTGGGCCGCCAGCACCGGGGTGTGGCGGTGGTTCTACGGCCTGGCCACCGTCGGGCAGCTGGCCCTGCACGGCGCCGCCCTGGCCGGGCTGCTGCTGCGCCGCACACCCCTGGCGCGCCTGAAGCCCCTGAGCCTGCCGTTCTACTTCGACATGGTGAACATCGCGGCCATGATCGGGTTGTTCAACACCCTGCGGGGCATCGCCACCTACGACCGGTGGGATACCCGGCGTAAGACGCAGGCATGAGGACCGCCCGGGACTTCCGCTGCGGTCTGATCTGCCTCCTGCTGCTTTTTTCCGTCCCGGTATCGGTCGGGGCTTCACCCTCCCCGCCACCGGTCGGCGAAATGATCGCACCTGGTGTTGTCCGCTTTTTCGCCACCGCCGCCGAACGCGCCCACGCCCGGCCTTCCCTGTGCCTGATGTCCCCCCACCCGGCCCCCATCGGTCCGATTCCTGATTCCTGGCCCATCACCCCGAATTTCGGCCGCGTGCAGGGCCGACCCACCGCTTCGGTCGCCATCGCCCCCGGTTGCGACCTGTACGGCACCGGCGAAGTTCCCGGCCCCCTGCGACGCAACGGCACCCGCACAGTGGCCTGGAACACCGACGCCTACGCCTGGAACGCCGGCAGCATGAGCCTTTACCAGTCCCACCCCTGGGTGCTGGCCGTCCGCGCCGACGGCACGGCATTCGGTGTGCTGGCCGACACACCCCAGCGCTGCCTCATCGATCTGAGAGGCGGCATCCGGTTCGAGGCCAGCGGGCCCACCTTTCCGGTCATCATCTGCGAGGGAGAAAATCCCCAGGCGGTGCTGCGCAAGCTGGCCCGCCTGACCGGGACCATGCCCCTGCCCCCGCGCTGGGCCCTGGGCTACCACCAGTGCCGCTACTCCTACACACCGGACAGCCGCGTGCGCGAGATCGCCCGCGAATTCCGCAAACGCGACATCCCCTGCGACGTGATCTGGCTGGACATCGACTACATGGACGGCCACCGCAGCTTCACCGTGAACACCTGGGACTTTCCCGACATCAAAGGCCTGCTGGCGGATCTGCATGCCGACGGCTTCCGCGCCGTGGTCATCATCGACCCGGGGATCAAGCAGGAACCGGGTTACCATGTCTACGCTTCCGGGCAGCGGATCGACGCCTGGGTGCGCACCGCCGACGGGCGGCCATATGTGGGCACGGTGTGGCCGGGAGCATGCGTCTTTCCGGATTTCACGCGCGCGGATGTGCGCCGCTGGTGGGGCGGCCTGTACGGCCCCTTCCTGGATCTGGGCATCGACGGCATCTGGAACGACATGAACGAGCCGGCGGTGTTCAACGTACCGGGCAAGACCATGCCGGTGACCAATATCCATCGCGCGGACCCCGAACTGGGCGGGACCGACACCCACGCCCGCTACCACAACGTGTACGGCATGCTCATGGCCCGGGCCACGTTCGAGGGCTGCCGCGCCGCCCGCCCGGTGCGCCGCCCCTTCGTGCTGACGCGGGCGAACCACCTGGGCGGCCAGCGCTGGGCCGCCACCTGGACCGGCGACAACGTGGCCACCTGGCGGCACCTGGACATGTCATTGAGCATGGTGATGAATCTGGGCCTGTCGGGGCAGCCGCTGTCCGGACCGGATATCGGCGGCTTCGCCGGGGCAGGCAGCGGACGGCTCTTCGCCCGCTGGATGGGCATCGGGGCGCTGCTGCCCTTCGCCCGGGGCCACACCGGCAAGGGCAACATAGACAAGGAACCGTGGGCCTTCGGGCCGGAGGTCGAGGCCACCTGCCGCCGCGCGCTGCAGCGACGCTACCGGCTGCTGCCGTATCTCTACACCCTGGCCCGCGAGGCCTCGGTCAGCGGCCTGCCCATGGTCCGGCCCCTGTTCTTCGCCGACCCCGCCGATCCGCGCTTGCGCGATGTGGACGATTCCTTCCTGCTGGGAGACGACCTGCTGATCGTCTGCCGCACCTCCCCGGACAGCGCCCCGCCGGACGTCTTTCCGCCCGGGAACTGGTGGCGTGTCAGCATCGTGCCCGGTGACCTGGACGATCCCGACCTGCCCGCGGTGTACCTGCGCGAGGGTGCGGCCCTGCCCCTGGGGCCGATCATGGAGTACTCGGACCAGCGACCCCTGGACGCAGTCGAGCTGTTGGCCAACCTCGATGCGACCGGGCAGGCTGTGGGCCAGTTGTACGAGGATGACGGCGACGGGTATGGATATCAGAGTGGCGATTACCGGATCATCCAATGGTCGGTGCAGGATTCGCCGTCAGGACCGGAGGTATCCTCGCGGGTGCTGGAAGGTGGCCGTCGGGACCGCATGCCACAGGCGACCGCACACATCGTGTCCGATCATCCCGGGAAGGCCCCCCGGGGGACCCAAAAGACCCCGGACGGCATCCAATCACCTGATTAGAGGCCGTTTGATGAAAACCAGGTCGGCGGCAACCTGCCATTCCGGCCATCTCACCTCAATTCCCGGAGGGCCCGTTCCATGCCACGCAGCCACTTCACCCCCGCCCTGTTCCGCTTCCTGCGCGACCTCAAGGAGAACAACGACCGCGCCTGGTTCCAGGCCCACCGCGACCGTTATCTGGCCGAGGCCCGCGACCCCGCCCTGCGGTTCATCACCGACTTCGGAGCGCACCTGGCGCGCATCAGCCCGCACTTCCTGGCCGATCCCAGGCCCAGCGGCGGCAGCCTGTTCCGCATCCATCGCGACATCCGCTTCAGCCGGGACAAAAGCCCCTACAAGACCCACCTCGGCATCCACTTCCGGCACGAGCAGGGCAAGTCGGCCCACGCGCCCGGGTTCTACCTTCATCTGGAGCCCGGCGGCTGCTTCATGGGTGTGGGCATCTGGCGGCCGGACACGGCCACCGTCGGCAAGCTGCGCCGGTTGGTAGCCGATGAGCCCGCCACCTGGCGGGCCATGGCCACGGATCCGGACTTCGCTACGCAGTTCTCGATAACAGGTGAGCGCCTGAAGCGCCCCCCGCGCGGGTTTCCCGCCGATCACCCCCTGATCGAAGTGCTGAAGCTGAAGGATTTCACCGCCTTGACGCCCTTGACCCAGCGGCGCATCACGAAGGCCGGGTTCGTGGAAGATTTCGCGCAGATGTGCCGAGTCGGCATGGGGTTGAACCGGTTCATCTGCCGGGCGCTGGATTTGCCTGCGTGAACAGGATGGCGGCTTTACCCGTGCTTGGATTTCCAGTAAGCCTTTTCCGCCTTGCGGCATTCAGGACAATACCTGATCTGGGCGTACTTTTTATTGTAATCGATGCAACATCCCCCCGGCACCTTGCTACAGGCATAGGGGAACGAGGCGGAGGCCTCACGGTAATCATCAGGGTAACGGAGAAGCCCGTATTCGATGGGCACCCTGCCGGCCCGCAACTCCAGGCCGTGGACGGGGCACATTTTCTCCTCGATCTTGGGAACCGGTTTGGGTTCCTTTGTCCCGCCGGATATTAAATCAGACAATAAATCGAGCCAGCCCCCCATGATGCCCTCCCCACGAGTCGGCGCACGATGCCGTCACAAACAACAACACTATTTCAAAACAGGCAGAACCGCCAACAGATCACCCAGGTAACGCTTGAACTCCCGCTTCCCCTTGGTGGTCATCCTGACCAGGGTCACCGGCTTCTTGCCTTCAAAAGTCTTGGTGATCGCAACCAGCCCCCCCTCCTCCAGCTTGGACAGGTGCACCGACAGGGTGCCGTCGGTCAGATCGAGGGATCTGCGGATGGCGGGGAAGGTCTGCGCCCGACCGGTGCGCAACAGGAAGGACAGGATCAGCAGTCTGACCCGGCCGTGAATCAGGGGGGATAACGGCTGCCGGCCGCCGGGGCCTTGAGCCGCACTGGCTTGTCGCGCCACGCCCTCGGCCTCCCTGCCGGGCGTCTCCGCCGCTGCCCCGTCTTCCGGTTACATCCTTGTCACGTGCAGACGGGTCGCGCTGGTCGGGGGCCGACGAGGTCGGGCGAGATGTAGAGCAACGTCGGCCCCCGGGTCTCAGGAACGGCCACCATGCCTTTTCCTGAAGCGGGTCCTGCGATGGCCGGCGCCGAAGCGCTCACCTGACGGTGTGGTCCGCTTCCTTGCGAACCTCCTGACTGATGAGGGGGCGGCTGGCACCCAGGACCAGTTGTCCGCCCCCCTGTCGCCGCCCGGAGTTCCTTCTCCGACCCTCTCGGGATCCCCGGTGCTCCATCGGGATCCGGCTCCACCATCGTGTTGGACCTGTTCCGCCTTTGCGGCGCGGATCTTTCCGGCGGCGACCACCTGCCCGGACATCCTTGTCCAACACAGGCCTCCCGATCGCGCGCATTACTTTAATATTTCAAGTACTTTGGCTTTTCAAGTAAAAAAACACGATTGCTTGAAGTTTTTTACCAGGAACCCGGATCCGACTTGCGCCCCTGGTTGACGGTCTTCATAACTTGATTTTTTACAAAGTGTTTGCAATTCCGGGCGCGTCTGACCCCCAAGAGTGCTCACCGCCTGTGGCGGTGGTTGCACCCCTTCCGGCAGGGTTCAATGTCGGAGGGGTTCGAGCTTGTGTTTGCAGGCCCACCGCTAGACTGGACTTAAACCCGCCAACAGCTATCTTGGCGGCAAAGCCCGCAACCCGTCGGAATCAGGATGTGAAGGAGGCCCTGCATGAACAAGACCCAGAAGCTGATCGCCACCGAAGACCAGTTCGGCGCCCACAACTACCACCCCCTGGACATCGTCATCAAGAAGGCCGAGGGCGTGTGGGTCGAGGACGTCGAAGGCAAACGCTTCATGGATTTCCTGGCCGCCTACAGCGCCGTCAACCAGGGCCACTGCCATCCCCGCCTTCTCAAGGCCCTGCGCCGCCAGGCCGCCAAGGTTACCTTGACCAGCCGCGCCTTCCGCAACGACCAGCTGCCCCTGTTCTGCAAGGAGGTCTGCGAGCTGACGGGCTTCGACAAGGTGCTGCCCATGAACTCCGGCGCCGAGGCCGTCGAGACCGCCATCAAGGCCGTGCGCAAGTGGGGTGAGAAGGTCAAGGGCATCAGGAAGAACAAGACCGAGATCATCGTCTGCGCCGACAACTTCCACGGCCGCACCACGACCATCGTCGGCTTCAGCACCGAGGAGCAGTACAAGGACGGCTTCGGTCCCTTCACCCCCGGCTTCAAGATCATCCCTTTCGGGGACATAGGAGCCCTCGAAGCGGCCATCACCAAGAACACCGCCGCCTTCATGGTCGAGCCGATCCAGGGCGAGGCCGGCATCAACGTGCCGCCCAAGGGCTTCCTCAAGAAGGCCGCGGCGATCTGCAGGAAGCACAACGTGCTGCTGGTCTGCGACGAGGTCCAGGCGGGCCTGGGCCGCACGGGCAAACTGTTCGCCTACGAGCATGATGGTGTCAAGCCCGACGGCGTGATCATCGGCAAGGCGCTGAGCGGCGGCTTCTACCCCGTCTCGGCGTTCCTGAGCAACGACGAGGTCATGGGCGTGTTCCACCCCGGCGACCACGGCTCGACCTTCGGCGGCAACCCCCTGGGCATGGCCGTGGCCCGCGAGGCGCTGCGGGTGCTGGTCGAGGAGAAGCTGGTCGAGAACAGCGCCAAGCTCGGACCCTGGTTCATGGACGAGCTGCGCAAGATCAAGAGCAAGAGCATCAAGAAGGTGCGCGGCAAGGGGCTGTTCATCGGCCTGGTGCTGGACCGTCCGGCCCGCCCCTACTGCGAGGCGCTGATGGCCGAGGGCATGCTCTGCAAGGAGACCCACGAGAACGTGATCCGCTTCGCGCCGCCGCTGGTGATCACCAAGAAGGAGCTGAACATGGCCCTGCGCAGGGTCAAGAAGGTGTTCAAGCAGATCGACGGCTGATCCTTCGGTGCCGACGACACGATCAACCCGGGGCCGCGAGGTCCCGGGTTTTTTTGGGGGCGGCCTCAAGGCCATGTTCCGGTAACCGGGACCACCCGGGCGCGGCTCACTGCGCCAGGCCGCGCCGCCAGTCGGTGACCAGGTTCACGAAGGACACCTCGGTGCGGAAGGCCGGATCCGAGCCGCAGTGGAGCAGACGCCCCCCGGCCGGGTCCAGATCGTAGCGTCTTCCGTTGGCATCCGGGGGCGCCACCCGGCCCAGGGCCTCGAGGGCCCCGATGCGGAAGGTCCGGCCGGACCCGTCCACGGGATAAGCCTCCAGATCCCCGGTGAACCGCTGGACCACCAGGAATGTCCCGTCGGGGCTCCACTGGGGATACACGGCCCCATCGGGGGTGACCTGCCACTTGCGCGCCCCCCCCTCGGCCGGCATCACGAAGATGTCCCAACCGGCAGCCGAGGTGGCATGATAGGCCACCCAGCGGCCATCCGGGGAATAGGACGCACCCCCCACGGCGGCGTCCTCGGGGCCCACGAACTTTTCGGGCACCGCGGCGTTGTCCTCCAGGTCCAGGCGCCAGATCTCAAATTTGCTGGCGGATGCCGCGTGATCCAGAAGCAGGTACCGGCCATCGGGGCTGATGCCCGTGGGCGCCGTCGGTTCCTTCAAAGCCGCCAGCTCGGCGATGCCCCCCAATCCCTCGATGGGCTGGGCCATGATGCGGTAGAGACTGTCCGGATGCGAGGTGTAGTAGACCATGCTCCCGTCCGGATCCCACACCACTCTTCCCTCGTCGCCGGCGGAAAAGGTGAAACGGTTACGCAGGCCCGTCTCCAGATCCACAAGCCAGCAGTCCGTTCCCTCCTTGGAGGCGCCCTGAATCTCCAGCATGGCGAGTTTGCCGTCCGGGGATACCCGCGGGAAGGACATGTTGCCGGGCTCTCCCACCGCAACTTCCGACCCGGTGGTCAGGTCCATCCAGGCCAGCTGGCGCCGCTCGCCCGAGGTGGCGCCGGTCTGGTAGACGATCATGCCCTCATCCGAAACACCGAACACGGCCACGGCCGCTCCGGGGATGTAGAGGATATCCTCCACCAGGGGCGTGCCCCCGGCGATGGCGCGCTCCTGGTCAGGCGAGAACGGCGTGGCCATGAGCACCCCCTCGCGCACCGTCAGCAGGTGGCCCAGGTTGTAGTCGGCGTTGCCCTGGGTCTGGGCGATGACCCGGGGTGCGACGGTCGTATCCAGGGACGCCAGGAAGACGTCGTTGCCCCGGTCGCTGTCCATGGTCCTACCGATATAGATGAACCTCCGCCCGTCCGGCAGGAAGCGTGGATGGCGGTTGGAATCGTAGCCCTCGGCGATCCTGGTCACCTGCTGCGGGGCACCGCCGATGGCCGGTACCACGAAGATTCCCGTGTCGTAGCTGGGCGCGAAGATGATCATGCCGTCGGTGTTCCAGGACCCGCCCTTGCCGTTCTCGGACGGGCAGATGGTCACAGGCGGCCCCCCGCCAACCGCCACCTTCTTCATCTTCCCGCCAGTCTCGTCGAAAAAGCCGATGGACCGACTGTCCGGCGACCAGAAGGGGTAGTTGGCCGATTCGGTACCCGACAGGCTGACGGCGTCCGCCTGGTCGAGATGGCGCAGGTACAGCAGGGTAACCCCATCCTTGTCCCGGGCGGTGAAGGTCACCATGGTCCCGTCGGGCGACAGGGTCGCCGGACCGGGAGCGGTGCCCTTGAGGTCGTATTCGGTGCCCGCAGGCGGCAACAGGGTGGCGTGCAGGACAGGCGCGGGCTCGGGGCGGCCCAGCACCTTCCAGCCCAGCAGGCCACCACCGAGCAGGCCGGCCAGCACAGCCACCACCAGCAGGACCGCAGACGGACGGCGCGCCGGCGCCTCCACCGCGGGGGCCGCTTGCCCCAGCATGGAGAAGCTCAGGTGGGAATCGCTCCCGGTCCCGTCCTGCAGGAAGATCCTGGCCTCGCCGATGTCGCGCAGGCGCTGGCGGGGGTCGCGCTCGAGGCAACGCTCGATGAGCCGGCAGAACTGCGGCGCCTCATCCACCGGCAGCAGACTCCAGTCCGGCTCGGCGCGCAGAACCGCGGCCAGGGTGTCGCTGACGGTCTCGCCGTGGAAAAGTTTCTGGCCGGTGAGCATCTCGAAGAGGATCACGCCGAAGGCCCAGATGTCCGTGCGCCGGTCCACGCTGTGGCCGCGGGCCTGCTCCGGGCTCATGTAGGCCGCCGTGCCCAGGACGGTGCCGATCTGGGTCAGGGCCGCGGTCATGGTGGGCATGGTCCCCGAATCCATCTTCAGCCCGCTGTCGCCGAACCAGGCCTGGGCCAGACCGAAGTCCAGGATCTTCACCTGGCCGTCCTCGGTCTCCATGATGTTGGCGGGTTTGAGGTCACGATGGACGATTCCCGCTTCATGGGCGGCCTCCAGGCCAGCGGCGATCTGGCGGGCGAGGACGCGGGCCTCCTCCACGGGTATGGGCCCCTCCTCCATGCGTTCGGTCAGCTCGCGGCCCTGGATCAGTTCCAGGACCAGGAAGCGCATGCCCTCGCACTCCTCGAACCCGTAGACCGAGGCCACGTTGGGGTGCTGCAGGGTGGCCAAGGCGCGGGCCTCCATCTGGAAGCGGGCCTCGCGTTCGGGGTCGCCACTGAGTTCGGCCGGCAGGATCTTCAGGGCCACGTCGCGGCCCAGCTTGGTGTCGCGGGCGCTGTAGACCTCGCCCATGCCGCCCTTGCCGATGCTGGCGGTGATCTCGTAATGCAACAGGGTCTTGCCGATCATGGGCATCCTCGCGTTTCGGGACTTGATCGAGGGAGGGCTTGCATCCCCTTGATAATTGATATGTATATTCCAAATCATTATAGTAGGATTTCCGTGGTCCGTCATCTTCAATATGCTGTCGTGACCTTCAGGAACGCCTGCCGCATTCCGGGAACTTGAACAACTTGAACCGGGAACTTGAACCATGACACCGGTGCCGCAGCCTGCTAGGATACCGGCGCCGCCACGGCCTGATGCCGCATCGGCCCCCATCATCGGAGGAAGGATTGCCCATGATCAGGAAGATCGCTCTCATCACCGTGCTGACCGCGCTGGTCGTACCCTCGCTGGCCCTTGCCGACGGTCCGGTCAACCTCTCGCTGTTCACCCCCGTCCAGACGGTCAAACAGGACCAGTCGGTGACGGCCCTCCGCCTCAGCCTGATCTACGGGAAGAACGTCGACACCAAGGGACTCGATATCAGTCTGGTGGGGGTGAACTCGGGCAACGTGACCGGCGTGGCCTTCGCCGGGATGGGCATGGTCGGGGGAAACTTCAGCGGCTGGCAGGACAGCTGGCTGGCCTCGGTCACCCAGGGCAACATGCAGGGTCTGCAGACGGCGATCTACAACCAGTCGGGCCTGGGCTCCTCCGGCGTGCAGATCGGCCTGGTCAACGTGACCGACGACTTCAGCGGCGTGCAACTTGGCCTGGTGAACATCGCCCAGACCATGCGCAGCGGCCTGCAGATCGGCCTGGTCAACGTCATCCAGAACAAGGAAAAGCTGAAGCTCTTCCCGCTGGTGAACTGGCGGTTCTAGCCTCGAGCTGACGGCATGGGATTGCGCCTCACCGGGGATTCCTGTACGGTGTCCCCCTCAGGACGACCCCCTATCCCGTTCCCCCTGGAGCCTACTCTCATGCGCCGACTGCTTCTTTTGTCGCTGCTGCCTGTGCTGCTGTGGACAGGCTGCGGCGAACCCGTTCCCGG